>QHMS01000223.1 GCA_003217895.1 Verrucomicrobiota bacterium | reverse complement strand
CTTCGCACCGCCGTTCAAGCCGGAACTCCGTTGTGCGCTGCGCACTCAAAAGTGCCTCCGTTGACGCGATATTTGAGGGCCTTAGCTTTTTTAACGAAAATGATCACTGCATCAGAAAAAGGGAACGGGAAAGAGTTCGTCTCGCACACGCCAGGCTATTGGCGAGAGACCGCACCTGAACTCTGGAACGATTGGAAATGGCAGCTTAAGAACAGAGTCACGTCGCTGGCTCAACTCGAAAAGCACTTGGACCTCGGCGATGAGGAGCGAAGCGGCGTCTTGCTGTCGGGCGACAAACTAGCGATGGCGATCACGCCGCACTTTTTTAACCTTGTGCCGCGCGATAACTCGGACGACCCGATCCGGCGTCAGGTTATTCCGCGGATCGAAGAGACCTGGACGTCCCCGTACGACATGGCAGATCCATGCGGCGAAGATTCGCATATGCCGGTGCCGGGACTGGTGCATCGTTATCCTGACCGGGTGCTGTTTTTGGTGACGGACCGTTGCGCGAGTTACTGCCGCTATTGCACCCGGAGTCGCGTGGTGAGCGGAGTCGGCGAACAGGAATTGCACACGAATTTCGAGGAAGCGTTTCGTTATCTGGAAAGGCACACTGAGGTGCGCGACGTGCTTTTGAGCGGTGGCGACGCTCTTATTTTCAGCGACGAGAGGCTCGACAAACTCCTGTCGCGTTTGCGAGCGATCAGGCATATCGAGTTTCTCGCGCGAGCTCACGATCGAAGTGAAGGAAGCGCTGGAGCGCCTCGCCAATGCCGGCATTCCGCTGGGAAATCAAAGCGTGTTGCTTGCCGGTGTGAACGACGACCTCGAAACGATGAAAACGCTCGTGCACAAGCTGCTGATGTGCCGGGTGCGCCCTTACTACATTTACCAATGCGACCTGATCAATGGATCATCGCACTTGCGCACGTCGGTTGCCAAAGGGATCGAGATCATCGAAGGTTTGCGCGGGCACACTACGGGTTACGCCGTGCCGCAATTCGTCATCGACGCGCCCGGCGGTGGTGGAAAAGTGCCGATTAATCCCGGCTACATTCTCTACCACGACAACGAAAAAATCGTGATCCGCAATTACGAAGGCAAAATCTTCGAGTACCCGGAGACCGGAAACGCGAACGTCCAGTTCGCTCCCCAGCGCGAGTACCACGACGAGTATCTCTATTCATAAGCGGAGTTCTATCATTCCAAGCCCTTCGCCCTTGCTACGCCGCCGCGTTTTGAAGGGCCCCCCTTGCTTCGTAATTTTTTTCCTTAGCGATTGTTGTGTAAAATTTGTGTAAATTTTAGGCTTGCGTATTAAAGAGGGCGGCGTGTAAAGTCCACACTTTCGCTCTCTCAACCAGTTTTCACCCTATGAACCAACGTCTAATCTCGGAAATTGGCCGCACTCAGCGGCTTGAAATTATCAACTCACTCAAACGCACCAAGGGAATGTCTGTCAACGAGCTCGTGGGAAGAATGAACATGAGCTACATGGGCATTAAGCAGCATTGCATCACCCTTCACCGCGACGGTTATCTGGACACCTGGCGGCGCCCGCAAAAAATGGGCCGGCCGGAGATGGTGTATCGGCTTACGCGCCGGAGCCATGATCTTTTTCAGGCCGACAGTCATCAATTCACTCTGGATCTCTTGAAATCAGCACAGGAAATCTACGGACCAAACGCGCCGGAGAAACTCCTTTACAGCATTTTCAAAAAGAAGGCAGCCTCGCTCAAAGCTAAAGTAAAGGGAGACACGGTAGCGGACCGCGCAAAGTGGCTCGCCCATGTTCGTGATGGGGAAGGCTACATGGCCCAGTTCGCCAACAATAAAGACGGCAGCTCCCGCATTTTTGAGGTTCATTCCCCGATCCTGAATCTGCTGGAGCGTTACCCGATCATTGGGCGGTTCGAACAGGACATGTTCGAAACCGTGCTGGGCACGCGCGTGCGGCGCGAAGTGATTCGCAACTCGGGTCTATACGAGTGCGCGTTTCATTTCGCTGCGTAGGCGACATTTGAAAGAGTCGCCGAGTGCGCTCAGACGGCGCACGCTACAGCATTTGCTCTTTCGTTCCCTCTGAATCTCGGTTGATTGATCGTCCATGGCTGGGACGTTTCCATCCGTTGTCATCGAGAACCTGCAGCCGCTAATCGAGGGCGGGCGTTATCCGATAAAGCGAATCGCTGGGGAAGATCTCGCCGTAGACGCGGACATTTTTAAAGACGGCCACGACGTGGTGGCGGCCGTTCTGAAGTGGCGTGTTCTTGGGAAACGCGCATGGCGGGAAACGCCCATGACTTTCATCGATAACGATCGGTGGCGCGGGGTTTGTACACTCTATGACGAGGCCGTCCACGAATACACTGTCGAAGCGTGGACCGATAGTTTTCGCAGTTGGCAAAGCGAGTTCGCAAAAAAATTTGAGGGCGGCATTTCTGATTTGCAAAGCGAAGCGCTGGAAGGCGCGGCCATAGTGAAAGTGGCCGCCAAGCGCGCGCGTGATCGAGCGGACGCAGCGAGATTGCGCGAATTCTCGAAGCAAATTGCCAACGGCGCTAATTCAGAAATTTATGCGATCACTAAATCGGGCGAACTGGACGTGCTGATGGCGACGTATCCCGATCGCTCTACCGCCACCCACTACGATCCGGCTCCGCGCGTTGTAGTAGATCGCCAGGGGGCTTTGTTCGGCGCGTGGTATGAATTTTTTCCGCGCTCGGCGGAAGGCCGCGATCGCGGGTCGACGTTCCGCGATTGTTTGCCGCGCGTGGACGACGCAAAGGTAATGGGCTTCGACGTCATTTATTTTCCGCCGATTCATCCGATCGGTCACACCAACCGCAAAGGGCGGAACAACTCGATCGCCTGCGAGCCGGGCGATCCCGGCGTGCCGTGGGCGATCGGCAGCGAAGCCGGTGGACACAAGGCAGTCGAATCTTCGCTTGGGACGCTGGCCGATTTCGACTGGCTACAAAAAGAGGTGCGAAAACGCGGGATGGAGATTGCCCTCGATTTCGCGATCAATTGCTCACCCGATCATCCGTACGTCAAAGAGCATCCCGAATGGTTCTACAAACGGCCAGACGGCACGATCAAGTACGCGGAGAACCCCCCGAAAAAATACGAGGACATTTATCCCCTGAATTTTCGTTGCGAGAACTGGCGCGAGCTTTGGGCGGAGATGAAGAGCATCGTGTTGTTTTGGGCCGAGCACGGCGTGCGCATTTTTCGAGTGGACAATCCGCACACAAAGCCGGTCGCATTTTGGGAATATTTGATCACAGGCGTTCGCGAGAAATATCCCGACACCATTTTTCTTTCCGAAGCGTTCACCCGCCCAAAGATGATGAAGGCGCTTGCCAAAGCAGGTTTTAATCAAAGCTACACCTATTTCACGTGGCGAAATACGAAGCACGAGCTCACCGAATATTTTACGGAACTGACTCAAACCGAGATGAGCGAATACTTTCGCCCCAATCTGTGGCCAAACACGCCCGACATCCTGCCTCCTGTTCTTCAGAATGGTGGACGCCCGGCATTCATGACTCGCGTGCTTATGGCGGCGACACTGTCGCCGCTTTACGGCATCTACAGCGGATACGAGCTGTGCGAGAATAAGGCTTTGCCTGGTCGCGAGGAGTATCTCGATTCCGAAAAATATCAATTCAAGGAGCGCGATTGGAACGCGCCGGGAAACATCAAGGACTGGATCGCGCGACTAAATAAAATCCGGAAGGAAAACCGCGCCCTCCAGCTCTATATGAATTTGCGATTCTATCCCGCCGAGAATGACGCCATTCTGTTTTACGGCAAGATGACCCCTGCGCGGGACAACATCATTCTGATCGCGGTAAATCTCGATCCTTTTCGCAAACAGCATTCGTTTGTCGACGTGCCGATTGAAGAATTCGGACAAATGGAAACCGACACGTATCAGGTGCATGATCTGTTGAACGGCGCGCGTTACACCTGGCGCGGGCGGCAAAATTACGTCGAGCTCGATCCGGAAATTCAACCGGCGCACATCTTTCTGGTGCGCCGCTGAGTGCCGCAGACAATCCTGGGTGCATGGTCAACGAGTAACGATCTGCTCTGGCCGCCGTAGCCTCGGGCGAAGGCGGCAAATCGCCAAAGCGGCGGACTAGACACCGCCAGTCCTTGCAAGCGCGATTGAACAATCCCTGAATATCGAACTCTAATTACTCAAAACTGCCTGACCAGCATTTGCGTCGTCTGTTCGCTCCGCCTATCATTACGAAATTTCCGGCATGAAGATTTGGGTTGTGTTGTTTGCCGCGCTGGCGAGCGCGTCTCCATTGTTTGCACAGGAGCCTACTCCTCCTCTGGTTCCCCAGCATTCGCAGACCATCATGGAGACGCTTCTCAAAGCCGGTCCGGTGATGATTCCGCTGTTTCTGTTGTCGATTTTTTTCGTCATGCTGGTGGTCGTTTACCTGATGACCATCCGGCGGGGCGCCGTGGTTTCGAGCGGTTACATGGCTACCGCGGACGCGCTTCTGCGTAAACGCGATTATCTCGGCTTGCTCGCTGTATCCAATCGGCATGGAGAAGCCATAGCGCGGGTCGTGCAAAAAATGCTCGATTTCACCACGAAGAATCCGCATGCGGATTTCCAGCTGGTTCGCGAAATCGCCGAGACAGAGGGCACGCGAGTCGCGGCGAGTCTGAATAATCGCGTGATTTATCTGGCCGATATCGGAATGATTGCGCCGCTGCTTGGTCTGCTGGGGACCGTGTTTGGAATTATCCATTCCTTCGGCGCACTGGGAGCCGACATCGGATCGGCGCGGTATGTGGCGCTATCGCGCGGGATCAGTGAGGCACTTGTGAACACAGCCGCTGGACTGGCCATCGGTATTCCTGCAATGATGTTTTACGCTTTCTTCCGCGGCAGAGCGCAAAAGCTGATCTCAGACCTGGAAGCTGCTTCGACGCACGTCCTGGCTTTGCTTTCGTTGCAATACGGGAAACGGGCGGAGCGAACTCCCGTGCTGATTGAACAGGAACTGTGACCCGTGATGCGGGATGCGAGGTACAGGATGCGAGAGATGGAATGAGCTATCGAGATCTTGAGATTTGGAAGCTGGCAAAACAAATCGCGACTGCTGTGCATCGCATGACACTCCAAGACTTGCCGAAGTTCGAGATGTATGAGGAGGGTAGCCAGATTCGCCGCTCCGTGAAATCGGTATCCGCGAACATTGTCGAGGGCTACGGCCGTCGACGTTACAAGCAGGAGTTCATTCGGTTTCTTGTATTCGCTCATGCTTCCTG
>QHMS01000031.1 GCA_003217895.1 Verrucomicrobiota bacterium | reverse complement strand
ACAAGCTGGGAATGGGCTCCGCTGTGGGCGCGGTAGTTTCGGTGTCGCTCTGCCGAGAACTGGCTCCTGTTCTGACAGCACTAATGGTTGCGGGGCGCGTTGGGGCGGCGATGTCGGCTGAGATCGGCACAATGAAAGTGACGGAGCAAATCGATGCGCTCCGCGCGCTGGCAGTTTATCCCGTTGATTACCTGGTGGTGCCGCGCGCGCTTGCCATGATGGTATCGATGCCGCTGCTGGTGGCGGAGTGCATCGCCGTCGGCATCGCCGCCGGCTATCTCGTAGCGATTTTCATGCTCGACATTAACGGCACTTATTACATGGCGAACATGGTGCGGTGGACGCGCAGTCGTGACATTATCATGGGTTTGTCAAAAGCATTCTGCTTCGGAATACTCATCGTGTTCATCAGTTGCCATAAAGGCTTGACCACACGCGAAGGCGCGGTGGGCGTCGGCCGCGCGACAACTGAAGCTGTCGTGGACTCGTCGCTGGCTGTTCTGATTTGCAATTTTTTCCTTACCATGATGTTCAACATCATCTACCCGGCGGGCTATCAATGAGTGCAGTGATGGAGTTTTTGGAGCAATTGAAAGTGGACAGTGGTGAGTTGAGAGTTCGTGTGTTGCCATGATCGAAGCACCGCCGTCTCCAAAGACGTCTACCAAACCGGATCCGGTTCCAGGTAATTCGTCGCCTATGATCAAGGTGCGTTCATTGACAAAAAAAATCGGGCAGCAGGAGATTTTGCGCGGCGTTGATCTTGAGGTGCGGAGTGGTGAAACTCTTGCCATCATCGGGCGGAGCGGTGGTGGCAAAAGCGTTTTGCTTAAACATCTCGTAGGATTGATGGAACCGGATGGGGGAGAAATTTGGATCCAGGGCCAAAACATTATCGGCATGAACGAGCGCCAGCTTCGGGCGATCCGCCAAAAGGTTGGAATTCTTTTCCAAGGCGGCGCGCTTTTTGATTCGATGACTGTGGAAGACAACATTGCATTTCCTTTGCGCGAAGCCGGCGAACGCGATGCGAACATTTTGCACTCCAAAGTCGCGGAGATGCTTGAGGTAATGGAAATGGAGGGAGAGGAGGCCAAGATGCCGGAGAGTTTGAGTGGCGGAATGAAGAAACGGGTGGGTCTCGCGCGCGCCATCATTCGCCGCCCTTCGTGCGTATTATACGACGAGCCGACGGCTGGGCTTGATCCTGTTGTGGCGGACAGCATCAATCGATTGATCCGCCGGCTGCAGCAACGCTTTGGAATGACCAGCGTCGTGGTTACCCACGATATGAAAAGCGCATTCGATGTTGCTGATCGGATCGCGTACCTGCACGAAGGCAGCGTCTATTTTCATGGGACAGCAAGTGACCTTCAGAAATCGACTGATCCCCTCATTGAGGATTTCCTGCTCGGCCGATCCGATGGCAGGGGCGATTGACTCAATCGTGCTCAGCCGGTTGCGGTGAACCGCGGCTACCTTGCGAAAATCAGCCAGTAAGACGACAATTATCGTCTCAAAATGAACCGGCACGAGCGAGGTTTGGAATTTAAAGTTGGTATTTTTGTGTTTGTGGGTTTGGCGATGTTAGGCGCGCTGCTAGTGCAATTCGGCCGGCTGGGAGAGGGTTTCAAGACCTATTACCCCCTGACAGTTCGCTTCACCAATGCGAGCGGACTTTTGAAAGGCTCCGATGTCCTGCTCGCCGGCGCGAGAATTGGGAAGGTTGCGGGTGGTCCGCGGCTGGTTCGCGAAGGCGATGGCGTGGCTGTGCCGCTAAAAATTTATGATTACGTCAAGGTTCCCGAGGGCACCAAATTCACGGTTGGAAGCTCCGGACTGCTGGGCGATCGATTTGTTGTCGTTACCCCGCCGCCTGGACAATCGAAAGCGTACCTGCCGCCGAATGCATACATTAATGGAACGCGTGAGACCGGTATCGACGATCTCACACAGCAAGGCGGGGCTCTGGTAGGCGATCTCCGAACCACGGTGCAAAAGTTGAATCAGGAAACTTTGTCTGCACAGAACATGGAAAACTTGAAATCGAGCATGGAACATTTGAACCAGGCTACCAGCGCTCTGGCAGAATCCTCCAAGAAATTGGATGGAGTTATCGAGCAGACGGATTCGACGATGGCTTCCGCTAAGAAAGCAGTGGACAGCTTGCAAGACGCGATCGCTGACACGCGCACGATGCTACGCAGCGCCACACAAGGCAAAGGGCTGGTTGCGACACTCCTAAACAACCAACAGTTGTCCGACGATCTGCACGCCCTGATCACCAATTTGCGAGCGCACGGCGTCTTGTTCTACCGCGATACGGCCGCAACGAGTCAAACGAAGCCCGCAGAGCAAACTAAGCCGGCGCGCCGACAAAGCCGGAGCCGTTAACGGCGAATGGAGGACGAGCTCGGCGCGCCCGTGTTGTGTCGGAGCTGTGAGGCTTTATGCTGGAAGTCGCGAAGCCTCTCCGCTCCATGCTCTTCAGATTGTGGTGAGCAATCGTCGACGAGTGTCGTGTTCGCTCAAGCCTTCGATGCGAATCACTTTGTGACGCGATCGTTGACCCCGTCCAAGGGTGATTGCGCTTTGCGGGATATTCAATTTTTCGGACAGAAAACTACGCAAAGCGGCATTCGCTTTTCCTTCTACTGCAGGCGCGCGCAGTTTGATCTTGATCGCGTCTCCGTGCTGGCCAACCACGATGTCGCGCTTCGCATTTGGAACGACGTGGAATCGTACAATGGCCATCGATTAACTTGTAGCGGTGGTCTATGACCGTCGCCCGAATCGAGTCCTAGCGCAGACCCACCGCCGCACGGACTCGTTGCATCACTTGATTGGCAATTTCGTTAGCGTGCTTCGCGCCGCGCGCGAGAACATTGTCGATGTACGATTTCTTTAAACTGTCCTTTCATATTCGCGAGTTCGTCTTTCGAAGCGAAGAGGGAGTAGAGCTCAACGATCGCCGATCTTTCCGGATCTTTCGGCGCTTCGACGGGGGTTGAGTCGGTCACGATGCTCATCACGCGTTTTCGCGTCTCTTTTTCATCGCCGAAAATGTCGATGTTGTTGCCGTAGCTCTTACTCATTTTTTGGCCATCGATTCCCGGCACGGTCTCTGTCGCGGCTCGGATCCGCGCTTCTGGCAACTTAAAAACCTGTCCGAACGTTTCGTTCATTTTCACAGCAAGATCGCGCGTGATCTCGATGTGTTGTTTCTGGTCTTTACCCACGGGCACCACATCGCTGTCGTAAATCAAGATGTCCGCTGCCATGAGGATCGGGTAACTGAAGAGTCCAACGTTCGCGGACATACCGCGGGCGAGTTTGTCCTTGTACGAGGTGGCGCGTTCCAGTAAACCCATCGGCGCCACTGTGGATAAAATCCAGGCGAGTTCCGTCACCTGCGGCACGTCGGAATGCCGGAAGAGCGTTGCGCGCTCCGGATCGAGTCCGCATGCCAGAAAATCGAGTGCGACACGGTGGCTGTTTGCGCGCAACGTTTTCGCGTTGCGCAGAGTGGTGAGTGCATGATAATCGGCGATGAAATAAAGCGCTTCGCCCTCGGCTTGAAGGGCAATAGCAGGCTGCATCATGCCAAAATAATTGCCGATGTGTAGCGGACCGCTGGGCTGGATACCTGACAAAATGCGCATGGGATTAATTAAATGACGAATGCCGAATGTCGAATGACGAAGCGCGAATGCTATAGGGTGAAGTGTCCTCAGCGCACTCGCCGGGCGTCCGTATTCCACTGAGGACAGCGGGGGCTACAGCGCGATTTGCGATTCCTTTGGAAATTCGGCTTTCGTCATTCGCCATTAGTTCCTGCTGGTAAACTTAGGCGCTACCGATTAGAACAAATCCGCCATGGCTAAAAGTTCCCAGCCCGTTTCGGTCGTGACCGGCGGTGCGGGGTTTCTCGGTTCGCATTTAGCGGATCGGCTTTTGACGGAAGGACACCGCGTCATCGCCATCGACAACTTGATCACGGGCAACACGGCGAATATTGGGCATCTCGCCGGGAACGGGAATTTCCGGTTCATCAAGCATAACGTTTCCAATTTCATTTTTCTGCCGGAAGAAAAAATCGATTATGTTTTTCACTTCGCATCACCGGCAAGTCCGATTGATTATCTGGAACTCCCGATCCCCACGCTCAAAGTAGGCGCGCTCGGCACGCACAACACGCTCGGTCTGGCCAAGGACAAAAAAGCTTCGTTTATTCTCGCATCGACCTCGGAGGTGTACGGCGATCCTCTCGAGCATCCGCAAAAAGAAGATTATTGGGGCAACGTCAACCCGATTGGGCCGCGTGGGGTTTACGATGAAGCCAAGCGTTTCGCGGAGGCAATCACGATGGCGTATCATCGCTATCACAGAGTGGACACAAAAATCGTGCGCATCTTCAATACATACGGTCCGCGAATGCGGTTGCGCGATGGCCGGGTGGTCCCGGCGTTTATCGGACAGGCATTGAATGGTCAACCGCTAACCGTTTTTGGCGATGGCTCGCAGACGCGCTCGTTTTGTTACGTGTCCGATTTGATCGACGGAATTTTCAAACTGGCGATGAGCAATTTCCACGAGCCGGTCAACCTGGGCAATCCGCGCGAGATGACCATTAAAGAGTTCGCCGACGAAATTATTCGTATTACCGGAGCAAAATCGGCGATCGAATACAAACCACTGCCAGTGGACGACCCGAAGGTCCGCCAACCAGATATCGCTCGTGCGAAAGAAGTCCTCGGCTGGGAGCCGCGCGTGGGATTCGAGGAGGGAATCAAAAAGACGGTCGAGTATTTTCGAGAATCGCTAAAACGTTAAAGCGTTGAGTCGTTACATCGTTAAGGTTATGAATAGCGCTCCGAGTAACGGTGTAACGCTTTCAACGAATCAGGTGCGGCTTCCGAAAATTTTAACTGGCGCTTGCAGCGATTTGGTTGTGAATTGTCGCATGATCAGGCGTGCTCTCTTCGTCGCCGTGGGTTTACTGGGTGTTTGCTTTGCAGTTGCAGCGCAACAAACGACCCAAAACCAGCACGCTGGTGCGCTCGATTTTTATCAGCCGAAAATTTTGAGTGCGAAGGATAGTTCTCTTTTGTTTCACAAAGGTC
Organism: Verrucomicrobiota bacterium; assembly: GCA_003217895.1. Taxonomy (GTDB): domain Bacteria; phylum Verrucomicrobiota; class Verrucomicrobiia; order Chthoniobacterales; family UBA10450; genus Udaeobacter. Next base: position 5,617 of record QHMS01000031.1, on the reverse strand, counting down.
CAGTTCACGCATGGTCGGACGGGGGCAGGCTGCCAAGTCAGAACGCACTGGCTGAGATTGGCATGGTGTCGCTCGATCTGTTTCCGGTTGCGTATTTGACTCCGAATTCTCCCGGTGTCGCGACACGGAGGAGAGAGAGCGCCACTGCTGATTCTCCGTCCGGGAATTTCGGAACGGACGGCAAGGATTTGCCCGGCATGATGGTGCCTACCGATCAGGTTTATTGCGGCGGCGAAGTGGGCGTTATGTACGGTCGATGGAGTGGCAAAGGCGGCGGCGATCTCATGCAGAGCTACATTCTGGGCACGGTCGGGAATGACAAATTTCAGATATCGGTTGGTGCTGAATATGAGGAGTCGAGTGGACGCTCAGCGCGGTATCACTCATACGTTTTTCCAAGGTAAGGTCTGCACTTTGGCGCTAACTTGAGCCTCATCGTAATGTGAAGTGCCCTCCAAAGCGGCACCAAACTGGCGCACTTTCTCCGCAGCCGCGAGATGGCCGTCGTTGCCAGCGTTATTACGGCAGGCGAAAAACCGAAGTTCGAAATTCCAACGAATTTTAGACTTCTAATGGTCAACAGCCCGAGTGTTACCGAGTTGTCTTGAGATTTGGGTGTTGAATTTTAGTTTCCGATTTGGCAATTCGGATTTAGAGCTTTAGCCCATGGCCGCACCGCCGCGTCTCATTTCTCTCAATATCGGGTCCCAAACCATCGGTCTGGCGGAATTTCGGATCGTCCACGGGCGCCTGGTCTTGCTGAATTATCGTTTCCACGAAACGCCTCTTGATCCTGAAACTGGGCAACGTCGCGACGCTCACGCTGCCTTGCACGAAACGGCTGTGTCGTTGCGCGAAATGATGCGTGAAATGCACATTCATGCGGCCCCCGTGAACTACGCAGTGCCCGCGCAATCGGTTTTTGCGCGCTTTGTCAAACTTCCGGGACTCGAAGTGGAAAAGATCGAGAGGATCATCTCATTTGAAGCGCAACAGAATGTTCCGTTCCCCATCGATCAAGTCATTTGGGACTATCAACTCGTCGGAGGCGGTATGGGCGAGCAAATTCAGGTCGTCATCGCTGCAATCAAGCGCGATCTGCTCGATGAGATCAACAGCGCCGTCGAAGAAACCGGGCTGCGGACCAGCATCGTCGGTGTGGCGTCCATGGCTCTCTACAACGCATTTTGTTACAACTACACCGATCTCAACGGCTGCTCGATGCTGGTAGATATTGGTGCACGCACGACGAATGTGCTCTTCATCGAGTCTGGAAGAATTTTCTCGCGAAGTGTTCCACTGGGCGGCAGCACAATTACCGCCGCGATTGCGCGCGAATTTAACGAATCATTCGCTGCGGCGGAAGCTCGAAGGAAAAGGGACGGCTTTGTCGCTCTAGGCGGTGCCGCGGAGCCTGCCGATGCAGACATAGGCCGCGTCTCGAAGACGGTCCGCAGCACCCTGACGCGGCTACACGCGGAGTTGATGCGTTCCATTACTCATTATCGTGCGCAACAACAGGGTACGCGCCCGGCGCGCATTTTTCTTTGCGGCGGCGCCGCAGGCATCCCCAACATGCGCGAGTTCTTCCACGAAAAGTTTGAGCTGCCGATCGAGTTTTTAGCGTGACGATCTGCCCCATGGAGTTGAATCTGCTTCCGGCCACCGTCGTTCGGAGACAGGACCTGGAAAAGCGCCGGCCATTCTTCATCGCGGCCGCGGCATGTATTCTTCTCGCGCTGCTGGGCTGGACGGCTTACTACACGCGGGCCGCCGATGTCGTACAGCGAACTGCGCAGACAATGCGGCAGCAGAACGACAACATGCACGTGGCGGAAGGGCAGCTTGATAAGCTGAAAAAGCGAATCACCGCGTTGGATAACGCCGCTACTCCGCTAATCACCGCGGTGAGCGATCGCAGCTTCTGGCCGCAAATTCTTGAAGAATTAAACACGCGCCTGCCGGAAGCAGACATCTGGATCACCGAGCTTGCTGCAACTTCCGGTGGAAAGCTGCTGGGGGCGCCTGAAAAACGGGCCGGAGAAATTGCGCCGACTCCTCCGCCAACAGTTCCTCCCGGACCGACAGCGAAAGCTGCGGCCGCCACCGAGAAGTCGATCGACGGCATCATGGTGCGTGGACTTTACCTGTATAATTCGAAACAGCAGGAAATCGTGGTCGATTACCTTCGTAATCTGGCAAACTCGCCCCTGTTTGTTGTCAATCTCAAAACTCCGGAGCGCTTGATTAAATCCAATTCCGTTCCCAACGATACGGAATGGGCGTTCCCGTATGAACTACAGCTACCCCTGCGCAAGCCTGTAAAACTGCCATGAAATGGTTCCAGCAAAATCGCAGCTTCGGCATGTTCCTGATTGGTTTCGGAATTTGTGCGTTGCTCGCGGTGGCGCTGCTTTACTGGAGATGGAGCGCGTGGAGCGGATCAAAACAAGCGTTCGACCAGGTGGCAACAGAGCGGAACCGGCTCGAGCATCTCGATCCGTTTCCTAGCGACGACAATTACCGGAAACTGCAGGATTACGTCGAGAAATACAAAGTCACACTGGACAAATTTAAAGAAACCCTGAAAACCGAGGTCGTTCCTGTGCCGCCGCTGGCGCCCAATGAATTTCAATCGCGCTTACGCCTGGTAACCATCGCGACACTGGACAGAGCGCGCGTGAACAATGTCAGGCTGCCCGACAAATTTGAGCTCGGGTTCGATGAATTCACCACGACCATGCCGGCCACACCCGTCGCGCCGTTGCTTGGACAGGAGCTCTCTCAAGTCCAGAAGCTGATGAACATTTTGATCGACGCCAAGGTGGATAGCGTGACGTCACTTCGCCGCGCGCGTTTGCCCGAAGAAGGCGGGGTTTCACCGACTCCGGCACCTTCACCGACTGCCGGACGAAGAGTAGTGACAGCAAAGCCCGGGGCCACGCCGCTGCCAACTTTGATCCAGCGCAACATTGTCGATGTCGCTTTTAAAGCGGCGCCCTCGGCAGCGCGGAAAGTCTTAAATGAAATCGCAAGTTCCACCGGACAATTTTTTATCATTCGCACGTTGTACGTGCACAATGAGAAAGAGAAAGGCCCGCCGCGCGAAAAAATGGCAAGACCAACACCAGCCGAACGCCGGCAGGCAAATGAGGCTCAGCCCGGTGCCGGTACCCCGCTGAATTTCATCGTGGGCAACGAGCACATCGAGGTTTCGGCCACCATCGAGATGTTAAGGTTTACGTTTTAACCCGCTGCCCTCTTATTCTCACTCTGGCTCTTGCGCGAATCATTGAAAATGGCGAAATCCGAATGACGAATGACGAAACAAATGCGAAATCCGAATTACGAATCGCTGGGCACGTCACTTTGACGACTCCGGGATTCCTCGGTCATTCGACAGTCGTGCTTCGTCACTTTCTTGGTGTCCATTCCTATTCATTCAGTTAAACGTTAGCCGTGGCAAAGGTTTTGGACTGGATTAAGGCGCATTACGATCGCGTCACGCTCATCGCGGCAGCGATCTTGCTTTTCATTTCTGCCATCGCCATTTGGTGGAGCGTCATCCAGTTCGGCAATCGCCTCGTCAGCCCGCAGCCCCCTCGGCCAAAAACTGCCTCGCAGCCCGCCGTCGCGGTGGAACTTGATCGCGCGGCAGAGCAACTCGAGCAGCCGGTACAATGGAAAGGCAGCGCGCGCTCGGGGCTTTTCGTTCCCGAAAGACATTTCATCGGCGCAGATGGCCTGCCGGCCACGCTTCAAAACACCCAGGTGCATCCCCCAGTCCCCAATGAATGGTTCGAAAAATACGGTTTGCACATCGAAGATGCCGACGTTCTCGATCAGGATCCCGACAAAGACGGTTTCACCAATCTTGACGAATGGCAGGGCGGGACCGATCCAATAGACAAAAATTCGCACCCGGATTACCTCACAAAATTACATTTGGTGACTGCAACTGAGGAACCGTTCCCATACGTGTTTTCATCACGGGCCGGGAATAAATTCGGCATCAACAGCATCGACCTGAACGAGCCCACGCAATTCTTGAGGGTCGGCGATATCGTCCGCGGTACCGACTTTAAGATCGTCAATTTTACCGAAAAAAGCGCACGCAATCAGTACGGCACAAATGATGATGTATCGGAGCTGCTCCTCGAACATCAGCAGACCCACGTGCAGGTCACGCTGGTGAAGGAGAAAGTCGCCACCTCGCCGCAATCCGTGGCCACGTTCGTCTATACCTGGGGCGGGCGTCGAGAATTCGAGGTGAGAAAGGATCAGGAATTTTCCCTGAAACCAAACGAGGAAATCAAATACAAGCTCGTCGATGTGCAGCCAGACAGGGCTGTAATCGTGAATACGAAAAGATCAGATGCGCCGATCGAGATCGGCTTCGCCGCTCCGTGAGAATCTTTAACCACGAATGGACACAAATACACACGGAGAAAAGAACTACGGATTACGCGGATGGCATAGATGAGAAACTCAGAGATGAAGATCCGGGCTGCCACAACTCTGTTCCTTGCTCGTGCCGGTGCTCGTGCTCGTGACTGGAAAGTGGCGCAGCAGCGCCGCACTCCAACTCCGAAAGCGTTCGCGAGGCCACGCTTCGCGTGGAAACATTCGTGTCCATTCGTGGTTAAGCCCCAAAAAATCGTAAGAATTTTGCTTGCAGCCGATGGAGCAAATCAAATACAAGCTCGTGGATGTGCAGCTAGAAGGATTGCTTATGAAAAAAATTCCTGAAAATAAATCACGTTATTGCGCTTCGCACAGCGAAGCGGCTACAGCTGTAGCCGCCGCCCTGTGGGCGGCGCTTGTGATCTCACCCATCATCTACGCCACGAGCTTTGCGCAGACTCCGGATAGCGTCGCGGAGCGCGAAGTGCAACGGCGTCAAGCTGCGATACCAGAGGGCGAAGCTGCCCTGACGCGCGCTAAATCCGCCATGAAATCGAAAAATTACACGCTTGCGCACGAAGAATTCAAGTCGGCCGTGAGTTATCTGCCCGATTCAGTTGTCTCGGGAAAAGCGCACGATCAAGCTGTTGATGGCTTCTGCAAAAGCGGCGTTGCCTTAGCCGAAGCCCGCATCGCTGAGGGAAGAAATGCTGATGCCGAGGCGATCCTAAGCGAGATTTTAAGCGATCACTATGATCCGAAATGCCGTCCGGCGCACGAGCTTTACATGCGCCTGCGTCAGCCGGGTTCCTTCGACAAAACAGTGAGGACTGTTAGTAGCGAGGGAATCGACTGTGAGGGAAGACCGGCGCTGCCATTCCCTGAGAGAGTGGAGAGAGTGAAAGAATTACTCGCCGAAGCCGACAGCTTTCATCAATCCGGACAGTACGATCTGGCGATGAAGCGATACGATCAAGTGTTGTGTCTTGATCCGTACAACACAGCAGCCCGTCGCGGCCAGGAAAAAATCAACAACACCAGGTATCAGTACGGGGAAGAAGGGTACAACGAGACGCGATCACGCCAGATGTGGAAGGTCGAGGGAGCCTGGCAACAACCCGTTCGGAAATACGGTGCGGTGGGTCCGTCAGCCGCGGTCGGAAGCCAACGGGAGTTAGGCGGCACCGCTGCGATGACCAACAAGTTGAATAAA
>QHMS01000276.1 GCA_003217895.1 Verrucomicrobiota bacterium | reverse complement strand
ATACAAGACTCGAGATGCAGCGACGGTCGGATAATCCTTTATTCTTCAGCCGCGCGTAACGCAGCGCGGAGATCGGCAATGAAATGTCTATATTCGCGCTCGCGCGAGGCTTCGTCCGGCTGACGCAACAACGACGAGGGATGCACCGTGGCGAGAACTCTCGGTGCAAGTTTCGACGACAATACTTTGCCGCGTTCACGCGTGACGCGAAAACCGGCACCGAAAATCGTTTGCGCTGCCGTCGCGCCCATGGCGACCACGAGTTTTGGCTTAACAATTCGCAACTCCGCTTCCAGCCACGGCCGGCAGGCCGCGATCTCGCGCGAATTTGGTTTCTGATGAATCCGGCGTTTCCCGCGAGGCTCCCACTTAAAATGCTTCACTGTATTCGTCACATAAACCCGAGATCGATCAATTCCAGCTTCCTCGAGCGCCTGGTCCATAATTTTCCCAGCCGGACCAACGAACGGTCTTCCAGCGACGTCCTCATGATCTCCCGGTTGTTCGCCAACAAGCATCATCGTTGCGCCCTTCGGGCCTTCCCCGAAAACTGTCTGCGTGGCGCGCTTGTAAAGGTGACACGCCTCGCAATCTTTCGCTGCCTCGCGCACAGTCGACCAACTCGTCGTGTCTGGTGGCCGTGCCGGCCGCGCGAACTTTTCATCCATTGGCGTTTTACGATTAGGAATCGCAACTCGCGCGCGATTCGTGTTCAATATTTCCAATGCCGACTCTCGAAACTGATCGACTCATTCTGCGCTCTTTTCGCAAAAGAGATGTCGATGCGATGGCGCAATTGTTCGCTAATCCGGATTTCATGCGCTTCTCACTAGGTGTTTTCACCCAACGCAAACAGACCGTTGTTTTCATCGAGAAAGTCATGGGCTGGGATCGCGCCGGGATCCCTTCGCAATTTGCTGTCATCCCGCGTGGCAAGGACACGATTATCGGTTACTGCGGTTTCTTTTATCATCCGGAGCATGGCATCGAAGATATCGAGATCGGCTACCGACTGAATCCCGATTACTGGAACCGCGGGCTCATCACTGAAGCCGCGCGCACCGTCCGCGATCACGGCTTTCGCGACCGGAACCTGTCGCGCGTCATCTCGCTAATTCATCCGGAGAATTTGCCCTCACGCCGAGTGGCGGAGAAAAATGGAATGAAAGTTGAGAGGAAAATCACGTTTCGCGGTTTTCCGACGCTGGTGTTTGCGGTGACGCGGGAGCAGTGGCTGGCGACGCGTGGCGTTGGATGAACTCGCGGCCGAGAGCGCGATAAGCCTGGGCCGCAGGTCCACTCGGAGCGTACTCCAGGATCGATTTTCCAAAGCTTGGCGCCTCGCTCAAGCGCACGCTGCGCGGGATCACAGTTTGATAAACCCGTTCCCCGAAATGCTGACGTACCTCCGCCACGACCTGCCCGCTGAGATTGGTCCGACCGTCGAACATTGTCATGACGATGCCGCCCAGCTCGAGGCGCTTGTTTGCACCCGAATCGTGCACCTGCTCGATCAGGCGGACAATTTTTACCAGTCCTTCCAGCGCGAAATACTCGCATTGGATTGGAGTTAAGAGTTCATCGGCGGCGGCGAGCGCGTTGCTCATCAGGATTCCAAGCGACGGCGGGCAATCAATGAAAACGAAGTCAAACGCCTCATCTGCCTGCAATGGCTTGAGCGTTTCCGCCAGACGGGTCAGATGGTTTGGCATCCGGGCGATCTCGACCTCGGCACCGGCAAGGTCGAGATCGGCAGGCACAATGAATAGGGCTTCGCGTTCTGTGGGAAAGATTCTTTCGGTGATGGGGGCATCGCCCAGCAATGGTTCATAAAGACTAGTCTGCTCTACGGCTTGCAACCCAAACGAACTGGTCGCGTTCGCTTGTGGATCAAGATCGATTATCAAAACGCGATGGCCCAGTTCTGCCAGAGCAGCGCCGAGGTTTACGGCCGTGGTCGTCTTGCCGACGCCGCCTTTTTGATTTGCGATCGCTACGATTTTCATTCCATGCTGCGTATTCTTCAGGTCTGCGGGATTTGTCAGATGATGTTGCCGCTCACGGAAAACGGAAACTAAATTTTTCGAATTTCAGATTTGGAATTTCAGCAGTAGCGTGTCGGTCTGTGAAAACTTCTACATCAATCGAACCGGCGCCGCCCCCGACGGTTTCCGCGAGTGAAGAGCCGGTCGTTTTGCGAAGCAGCGACGCGCGTGGCGTCGTCACGTTAACGCTGAACCGGCCACGTGCCTTCAACGCCTTGTCCGAAGTGACTCTGACAGCATTACAGCGTGAGCTCGACGCGATTGCTCACAATGAGTCGGTGCGCGTGGTTGTTCTCGCCGCTGAAGGCAAAGCCTTTTGCGCCGGCCACGACTTGAAGGAAATGCGCGCGTCGCCGTCACTTGAATATTACGAACGCCTTTTCGCACAATGCTCTGGCATGATGCTTACCATCCAGCGACTGCCGGTGCCTGTGATTGCGCGTGTCCAAGGCATCGCCACCGCGGCGGGTTGTCAGTTGGTGGCCATGTGCGATCTCGCCGTCGCATCGAGCACAGCAAAATTTGCTGTCAGCGGCGTGAACCTCGGGCTTTTTTGCTCCGCACCTGGCGTCGCGCTTTCGCGCAATGTTTTGCGCAAAGGGGCGTTCGAGATGCTTGTCACCGGAGAATTTATCAGCGCCGACGAGGCAAAAGCGCGCGGCCTCATCAACCGCGCCGCAGAACCTGAACAGCTCGACGGCGAGCTCGAAAAATTAGTCGCCGCAATCGTCGCCAAACCGCGCATCGCAGTGGCAATGGGAAAGGAATTTTTTTACAAGCAAGCCGAATTGGGCATCGCAGCCGCGTATGAAGCAGCGAGTCAGACCATGGCCTGCAATATGATGGACGACGCCGCGCTGGAAGGCGTGCAGGCCTTCATCGAAAAACGTCCACCGCGCTGGAAACAAAAATGAAACGGCGAAACGCCAAGCTGTAGCGGCGGGTCTGTGACCGCCGTTCCGCTTCAACGGTTTAACGATTTAACGAGCTCGCGTGGTGACTTTGACTCTTCAACAACTGGCAGCGATGTCCGGAGGCGAGCTAGTCGGCGATCCATCGCTGCAAATCACAGGCGCAGCGTCACTGGCGGAAGCGACTCCCGGGGAAATCAGCTTCTTCGGAAATCGGAAATACATTGGCCTGCTGCGGAAAACGCGCGCATCGGTTGTTTTTGTTCCGGCCGATTTTGCTGAAGCGATCACTCCCGCTCAAATCCGCGTTTCAAATCCAACCAAGGCCTTCGAGCAAGTCGTGCTCAAATTCGCACCCAAACCGATCACATTCGCGGCTGGCATTCACCCAAGCGCTGTTGTTGATCCAAGCACCCAGCTTGCAGAGCGTGTTTCGATCCAGCCTTACGCGGTCATCGAGGCCGGGGTAAGAATCGGCGACGACACGATCATTGGCGCAGGAAGTTACATCGGACAGGAGACGGTGATCGGATCGGCGTGTCTCATTTATCCGCGAGTGACCATTCGAGAGCGAAGCCGCATTGGGTCGCGTGTGATCATTCACAGCGGTGCAGTGATTGGCGCGGATGGTTTCGGATTTGAGATGGTAGATGGCAAGCACGAAAAAATTCAACAACTCGGGATTGTTCAGATCGACGATGATGTTGAGATCGGCGCGAACACCACAGTTGATCGCGCGCGTTTTGGCCGGACGTGGATTCAGCAAGGCGTGAAGATCGACAATCTCGTGCAGATTGCGCACAACGTGGTCATCGGAAAAAATTCGGTGATCGTCGCGCAGACTGGAATCTCGGGCAGCACTCGCGTTGGCGAGCGCGTCATGATGGCAGGTCAAGTCGGAATCGTGGGACACGTCGAAATCGCCGATGGCAGCGTGATCGCGGCGCAAAGCGGCGTTTCCAAAAGCGTGCCCGGCGGCGTGTGGTTCGGTTATCCCGCAAGACCGATCGAGGAAACCAAGCAACAGATCGCCTGGATCCGCCGCCTCGGAAAACTCTTCGCGCGGGTAAAAGAGATCGAAAAGAAATTGGGGCTGTAGTGCGAATGCGACGAAGAGTGGAACTGCTGTAGTCACGGCCCTGTGGGCCGTTTCACTCGTATGAAAAGCCGCCCTCAGCTGGGGTCTTCGACGCAGCGATTCATTGCGGCGCGAGGCATCAATCCGTTGGAGCAGATAATCAATGAGCTTCGCAATTCCTGGAGTCACCCCCAAGCAAACACGAAAAGTTACCTGGCCGCTGGTTCTGGGTTTTGGTGTAAACAAGCGGCGGAGTAAAAGCTTGCAGTCATGCTGCCTCTGAGAATTCAATGGGACATGAAAATAAGAATCTTAATATGTGCAGTCGTCGCCGGATGTCTCTGGGGCTGCACGAAATCCACGGAGACAGTTCTTCAGGGGACGGTATGCTCATGTACACCGACTCAGATCACGGTGCTGGAACAAGACAAACAGCACTACGACATAATCCAACTCACAGCGACTACAATCGTTAAACCTCCGGTTAGTCCCCCTTGTAAGGTTGGAACACCGGTTGAGGTCACGTTCAATCCAAGCGATGCGCAAAGGAAAGAAAGCCCCACGGGTGGTGGTTGTCCGACGCCGACTCCCGCACCGGCACCGAGTTAGGCAATCGCAGCTCGCGCTGCCAGGAGTCAGCGGCAAGGCTGCAGGGTGCCAGGTGGTTCGCCGCTAGAAGTCAAGCGCTTTTGCGCCAGGCGCCGAAGACAAGACCGCTAATTGCCATGCCGAGCAGGGGCCGCCCCATGTCGATGCAAATAAGGGGCCAAGGGTTCGTTTCAAACGCGGAGAACACAGAAATGGTAGCGTATTCCATAAATATAAAGGCGAACCAGCACGCGAGCGCGACTTTCAGACCGCACCAGACGCTTGTCGGATTGGTCCGCGCAATGAGCACTGCGAGTGTGTAGTTGACCGCGATCGAAGCAAGAAAGGCGAGCACATAGGCACCGACGTTATGCGTGTGTTCGATGTCGGTCATCGTGCGCGCATGAAGATTCAACCATTTCTCGCCAAAAACTGCGTACCAACCCCAGCCAATCAGAAAATAAACGACGATGAGGATCCAAACGGCGAGATGATTGATTTTCGTGTTCACAAAGTTCGGCGGATTATCCGGGCGTCCCAAGTGCGATTGCAAGAAAATTCCGGTGCCGCTCGCGCGTCATCAATCCTCACCCTTCCTCTGTTTCTTGGAGTGGCGAAGGCGAATCCCGTAAATCGGCAGATCAGTAGAGGTACGGCTTGGAAAGGGGGAACGCGTTCTTGATCAATTCGAGGCGGGGTTTCCCGCCGTCCGTGATGATGACTTCCACGACATCGAAGCGGAAAAGGATATCGGGATTATCAAGCATGCGTAGCCAGGCAAGGCCACCGCGCGAAATGCGTTTTTGTTTTTGTCGGTCAACGGCGGCAAGAGGCCGGCCGAAATCCTCACGCGTGCGCGTTTTTACTTCGACGAACACGAGCGTGTCGCTATCCCGGCAGACGATGTCGATCTCGCCGCCGCTGCGTCCTCGGAAGTTACGGTAGAGAATTTTGTAGCCGTTACGCCGCAGGAATCGAAGCGCCAACTTCTCGCCGCGTGCGCCGCGGCGTAGATGGAGGGAATTTGGCGAGTTCTTCGAGAGCGAGAAGCGGTTGCGCCACCGGCTCGAAAGATCTGCGATGGATTGGGCAAGGGCCGAATTCATGGAGCTTCAGAAGATGTAGTTCGGTGCCGTAACCTTTGTGTTGGCTGAAAGAATATTGCGGAAACTGCACGCAAAAGTCACGCATCATTCTGTCGCGGGTGACCTTGGCGATGACGCTGGCGGCAGCGATGCTCAAGCTGATGCAATCACCATCGACGATGGCCGTCTGTGGAAGTGGAAAAGGGATTACGGGCAAGCCGTCGATTAAAACATGACTAGGCTGTTCGAGCAGGGCTTCGACTGCAAAGCGCATGGCTTTATGGCTCGCACGCAGAATGTTAATGCGATCGATCTCTACTGAATCGACAATGCCGACAGTCCATCTGACTTCCGGATTAGCGACCAGTTCGCAATAGATTTCCTGCCGTAATTCCGGCGCAAGTTGTTTGGAATCATTCAGGCGACGATGACGGAATTTTTCGGGCAGGACCACCGCGGCTGCGACGACGGGACCGGCTAACGCGCCGCGGCCTGCTTCGTCAATCCCGGCAATGCAAGCGACTCCGGTCGCGCGAAGTTTTTTTTCGTAACGAAATCCGCAGCGCCGGTACATCCGCGCAAATCATTGACAGATTTGCTCTGGTGACAAGTAACATGTGAACAGTGACCAAAAAAAGATGTCAGCGCCAACGCTCGTCACTTGTCACTCATCACTCTCTGACTGCCATTGCTTCCTTGCCTTTGCGGGTACGAAGATAATTCAGTCTGGCGCGACGAACGCGGCCCTCTTGCTCCACCTCAATTTTGGCGATGCGTGGTGAGTGCAATGGAAAAACTCTCTCCACCCCTTCACCATAAGAAATTCGGCGCACGGTAAATGTTTCATTCAGCCCGCGGCCTTTACGTCCGATCACGACGCCCGCAAATATCTGGATTCGTTCTTTGTCGCCTTCCACAACCCGCGCATGGACGCGGACGGTGTCACCTACCTTGAACATGTTCGCGTCGGCTTTTTGTTGCTCTTTCTCGATGGCACCGATGATCTGGTTCATAACAATTCCTCCCGAGAGCGGGGATGCAGAGTTTCCAACACGCAGGGGAGAATTGCAACCGAGAAGAATCGATTTCGGGGCTGGGCCCGCCAGGATTCGAACCTGGGACCAAGGGATTATGAGTCCCCTGCTCTAACCGCTGAGCTACAGGCCCTCGCGCGCGAACGCGCGAACATCGAACATCCAACCTCCAACGTCCAATGTTCAATGTTCAATGTTCAATGCGACGCCATTTTAATTTTCGATTTTCGATTCGCGATTTGCGATTATCGGCATTGTGCAACGAGCCGCTCGCATCTGTGTTGCAATCATTGAAATTCTAATTCTCAGCGCATTGATCCTGGCAACACGGTGCGCGAATTATCAGGACGTTTTTGTCGCCGGGAACATTTACTTTGTCGATGCGGATTGTTACGCGCGGATGACGCGAGTGCAGATGTGCGATGCAAAGCCGGGACTCATCGTGCGGCATCATGCATTTGAGAATTTTGCGCAGGGCACAACTCCGCATACGACCGCGCCGCTCGATTATCTCATCCTCGGACTGTCGCTTTTATTAAACCCGTTCACGACACACGCGCTCGATTTGGCAGGAGCATTTGTGTCGCCGTTCCTTGCGCTGCTTGGCGGCTGGTTTCTCTGGTGGTGGTCGCGCCGAATGCGGCTTCGATATCGCTGGGTGATGCTGATCCTGTACGCAATCAGTCCAATTCCTGTTCATGGGACGGCACTTGGGAGGCCCGATCATCAATCTCTTTCCATCCTGCTTGTGACGATCGCGATTTGCGCGGAGTGGAGCTCGCGAATTGCAGCCGACACGGCTGCCGCCACAGAAAGTAACCGGTGGAGCATCGTGAGCGGAGCTGCGTGGGCGCTGGCGATTTGGGTATCAACTTACGAGCCGCTTGTTCTCTTCCTCATCGTAATAACCACTACCTTTCTAGTAAATGGCCGAGCACTTTTCGGACGAGATCGTCGCGCGGATTGGATTTTGTTCGCGGTAGTCAGTGTGATCGCACTTTTGATCGAGCGGCGAATCCCATCGTTATCGATTCTGCATTCTGACCCGATTTTCAAAAACTGGTCACGCACGATCGGCGAACTCGCGCACGTGTCTCCGACAAATCCGGTTTGGTTGCGGTGGTGCGGATATCTGCTTTTAATCGCGCCATTGTTGATTTGGATGAGCATCAGAACGCGAAGAGACGGCGCGCACGGAGTGCGCGCTCTACCAGTTTACGTTCTTCTCTTGTTCACGTACTTGCTCACGATTTGGCAGGCGCGCTGGGGATATTTTTTTGTTTTGATCTTTGCGCTTGCGCTTCCGGCTTTGCTTGCGCCAATCAAATCTGCCGCAGCAGTTTGGATCGCATTTGCGCTCTCGATCTTTCCGATTTTTGGCGGTTGGGATGAAAGGCTTTGGCAAAATGAAACGCAATTAGCCGCTCGCTTGGAACGCCGGAACGAATCGGCGCAGTTGCGGGAGCTGGCGCTCAGTTTGCAATCGCGTGACGTGGATCCCTTTCTTGCGCCGTGGTGGCTTTCGCCGTCGATCGTCTATTGGTCGGGCCAGCCTGGAGTCGCCGGAAGTTCGCATGAAAGTCTAAACGGTATCGAGGACAGCGCGCGGTTTTTTCTTTCGGATGATTTGCAGAAAGCGCGCGAAATTCTGCGGAACCACCGAGTGGCATGGATTTTCGCCTATGATTCCGATCGCGTGGCGCAGAATTCAGCAGCCGTCCTGAATCAGGAATTACCTGTGCATCCGCTGTGTCGCGTATTGGATCGAACGCCCGGGCACGCGCCGCGTTTCTTGATTTTCTCCGCGCAGACTGCGGCGTTCAAACTTTATCGCGTCGCTGAAGAACGATAGAAAATAAAAAAATTCGTGCTCGAGAAAGAGAATCCGTTGACAGCCATTGGTGAGTGTCACAATCTACTCAATGCTCAAAAGATTCGTCCCGCAAAGGCCGATGCCGCCGGTTCGAGAAGAGCCGCGGTATCCGGATACAGATGACAACAATCATCCTGCGAGTCGCGAAGAACCAAAAACACCAACAATAATCGATAATCCAAATTCAAATCCTATGGCAGATCATGGAGGTAAAGACATCCTTTCGAGCGATGTCGAAATCAAAGGCTCGATTAAGTTCCAAAAGGAACTTCTCATCGACGGGAAGGTCGAAGGAGACATTAACTCTGATGGCATTTTGACCGTCGGTGAAAACGCTGAAATCCGGGGCGAGATAAAAACCAAGTCGATCACCGTCTATGGCAAAGTGCACGGCAACATCACCGTGACCGAGCGTTGCGAGCTAAAATCCAAATGCGTGTTGCAGGGAGATCTAAAAGCAGCGCGTCTCACCATAGAAGAGGGGGCCACTTTCATCGGCAAGTCGGAAGTCACTACCGGAGCATTTTCCGCGAAGGCGGCAGCTCGCCCTGACGTTGTGCGGCCGAGCGAGCCCATCAAAGCAGCCTTTGGAGCGCGCGCATAAGGCAGCATCTCGGCTTAAGGTCCAGTGACCAATCCGTCGCTTGTAAAAGTCAGTGCGGAATGCCCGCACTGTGGCTTTAAGCAGATGGAATATGCCGCAGCCAAAAGCTCAATCTGTCGCCAGTGCGGCCGCTCGTTTTTGCCATTCGCGCCGAAACCCGGCCTGAAGCTTCGGACAAGGGAAGAAGAGCCGCCGCCGGAAAGCTCCTCGATCCTTGGCAGATTCGAGGACCTTTGGAAGCGACAACGCAGCTTTGTTGTCGAATGTTTCGATTGTAAACGAAAACAGCAGGTCAGTGGCGCAGCGACTTCGACAATCTGCCCGTCCTGTAGCGCGCACATTGATCTGCGCGACTACAAAATCACGAGCGGTTTCAGCCGAAGCATTCGAACCCGCGGCGATGTGCATCTGACCGGCAAAGGCGATCTGGCCAGCAGCAGCGTGGTTTGCCGATCCGCTCTAGTTGAAGGCAGGCTGCGCGGGAATCTGCATTGCGACGAAACCGCGACGATTAACTACGGAGGCAAAATTCCGGGGCGCATCAGCGCTCGGCACGTCATTGTCGATCGCAAAGCCGATATTCACTGCTTCCGCAGAGTCCGCGCGGAAAGCGTCGAAATCAGAGGCAAGATGTCGGGTGAGATCGCGGCGCAAACGGTCACGGTCGATAGGAAAGGCACGCTGGAAGGGGATGTCACGGCACGGGCCATTACAGTGGAAAAAGGCGGAGTGTTTTCCGGTCAACTCGTGATCGGCAACATCGCTTTTACGCAGGGAGAATTGTTGCAGCAGCAAGAGTCGGCCGCGGCGAGCGCTCCGGAGTCAGCTTTTCCAGAAACCGCACCGCGGCCTTTGCCCGCGACTTAGAAACGATCCCCTTCATGCGAAGACTGCATCCGCGCAGTCCTTACGAGAAACTCGGTGGCTACGTGCACCTGCCGCGTTTGATCGACAAGGCCAGACTACAACGGAAAGGATTGCTCGACGGTTACAACTACAAAACCGTCGGCTTCGATAACCATTTGCTGACGTTTCTCAAACTCGACGGTGACGCGTTTGAAGAGGTTGCCAACAGAGTGGACAACGACGAGGAAATTCTAGAGTGGGTGCAGAAAAATGGAGCACAAAATTCGCCTGAACAGATTGAGCAATGGAACCAGGCAATGACTGCCCGGCATCCCGACACCGCTGCCAAAAAGGCGCGCTTCCTCCATTTTCTCAAAGAGGCAGGGGGCGAAGGCCGCAAAGATATTCGGACCTATTTCGATCTGATCGAGTTTGATGAAGGACGATTGAAATGACGAATGAAGCACGAATGAGAGAATGACGAAAGCGGTAACATGCCTTTTTTCGTCATTCGGATTTTGTCATTCTTTCGCCATTCGTCATTCATGCTTCGTCATTCTCCCGCTTTGAGTTCGCGAGAATCCGATCTGCGTTCTCCAGCGTTTCTTTGCTTCCGATATCAAGCCATTCGCCTTTGATCTGAAACGTTTTTACCGGTTTGCGTGTGTAGAGCCATTGCACAAAACGGCCTGGCTGGTCGGGATTATTGCCGGCCGCAAGATACGTGGTTAATAAAGACAGAACCGCAGGCGAATAATAGTAAACAGCCACTGCAGCCAGGGTCCCCTGGGGTTTCTCCGGCTTTTCCTCGAAGCGGGTAATGATTCCATCCGCGTCAACGGTGATGTTACCGTACTTTTTGATCGCTTCGGCGTCGCCGACATCATAGACTGCAACGGTTGCGTCAGTTCCCCTCGCGCATTCCACAAATTTCACCAGCGACTCAGTCAAGAGGTTGTCGCCCGCGACAATTAATAAGTTGCTTTGGCTCAGGTTCTCGCGCGTGACGACAAAATTGATATCTCCAATCGCACCCAGTTTATCTTTATCGCTCGAGGAACCGTCATTGATGATTTTGAATTTGAATTCCGAATTACGGCCCTGATAGCGTTCGCTCCAAGCTTGGAAGTCGCCCGCGAATTTGTTGTTTGCTACTACATAGATCGTTTCCAGATCCGGAATCCCAGCGAGATTGTCGACCACCCATTCGATAATCGGTTTGCCTCCCACCACGAGCAGCGGTTTCGCTTTGTGGAGCGTTAATGGATAAAGGCGCGTTGCGTATCCGGCTGCGAGAATAAGAACGTTCATGAGACCGAAACAGTTCGCACCAAAACTGAAACGCGCTCGTGTTTCTACCGCGATTTCGCACCGCCTCCACTTAAGATCGCCGTCCTTAGATGCTGCTGGATCACCCGGACCCGCTGCGAATCGCTGATCTTGGCGTGATTGGCCCCGTCCACCACATAGAGCGTATCAATCGCCGCGCCTGCCTGCGTGTTAATACGAGACAGCGGAATCAAAACATTTTCGCGATCAAGACTGCTCAGCACGTCGTAGAGTAACCCGAGCCGGTCGGGAGCCTGAATCTCAATCAGCGTGTAGCTCGGATGCGTTTTGTTATCAATGGCAATGCGTGTCGGAAATTCAATCGCCGGCCCGAGGCGACGGCTTTGGCGTCTCGCCTTTTCGATTAATGGCAGAAAATCCAAGCTCTCGTCTTCGAGCGCTCGTCGCAAAGTTTCTTCCACCAGTTGCAAATCGCGCGGGTGGGTGACCGGACGAGCGTTCGTATCGCAAACGCGAAAAATGCTAAGCACTACGTTGTCGCCCCGCGGAAAAACATCGGCGCTCAAAATATTCAACGGCACAACCGAGAATGATCCGGCGATTTTTGCCAGCAACCGTTCACGCTCCCATGTGCAGAATGTGACGACGCTGTGTCCCTGCTCTGGCACGATCTTCCATTTGGTTGCCGCAGCCAGCGGGGACTCTCCCGAGTGGGAAACATTCTCAAGAAACGACCGGAACAATTTCAGATGCTCAACAATTTCGGGCACATCGGTCGCGCGGAAATAGTGATCTGGCATGAACTCAAAGTGCGCTTCAATTTCCTCTGCGTAGTCCGGCGAAAGACTCTCAGATACGGCACTCTGCAAGCTCTCGCGTTCGATTTTAGTCTGGTCGTAGTAAGACTTCTGGTCGGCGAGATACCGCGACGTTTCGTGAAACAATTCCCAAACAAGGGACTCTTTCCAATCCGACCACGCTTCTGGACTTGTTCCCTGACCATCAGCCAAGGTGAGTAGCATTAACTTGTTCAGGTTTCTCTGATGCTTCACAATGCGGCCGAATTCCGTCACCGTGGCTGGGTCATCCACGTTTCTCTGCTGGGCGGTCTTGGAGAGGGTAAGATGATGATCAACCAGCAAGATGAGCGACTTCCGTTGCTCAGATGATAACTGCAACCGGGCGGCCACGCGCTGTGCGAAGAGCGCACTTGCTTCAGAGTGTGGCCTGGCACCAACGGCTTTCCCGCTGTCGTGCAAAAGAAGCGCAAGATAGAGCACCAGCGGGTCTTCGAGTTGCTCAAAAATCTTCCGATAAGCAATTAATTTTGGATCGTTTGTCTCTGCGAGTGCGTCGAGCTTGTCAATACATACCAATGTATGCTCGTCCGCCGTATAACGATGTAAAAATTCATGCTGCACCAGGCAGGTGAGCTGGCCAAATTCGGGTATGTACCGGCCGAGAAAATCGACTCGATGCATCATTCGCAGGATGCGCCCGACTCTGCCTTTTTGCGAGAGAATCGCTTTAAAGATCTCGCGTGGGCCGCGAGCATATTGATAAGTACGCGTCACGAGCCCGAGGCTTCTGCTTACTAAATCTGCCAGTTCCGGGCTAAGATCGACTCCGCGCTCCTGTGCAAGTTGGAATGCTCGCATCATTTGCTCAGGCTCTGTGCGAAAAAGATCGCGGCGCGCTGGATACAATTGTTTGTTCCGGACAAAAAAAGAGTCGCCGATGGGAGTTTTG
>QHMS01000030.1 GCA_003217895.1 Verrucomicrobiota bacterium | reverse complement strand
CAAGTGCTGATGTTTTCGCCGTGCATGACGGCCTGGGCGCGATCGGGATCGTAAAGGTCGAGAAGGTCGGCCTGCGCCCAAATGGTAGTCGCGCCGAGGCTGGCGGAATGGTCGGGATTGCCTTCGATTTTAATCGGCCGGCCTTCGCGGCTTTTTACGATGATTCCCTGCGCGTAGCCGTTGAATGTGGCTGCGCTGCTGAAGTACAACGGTTTTCCGGGTACGATCTCCGGGGTTTCTCTTACGTACGGCACAATTTTTTCAATGGGCTGTTTCGTACAGGCGCCAAGGCCTGCCAGCGCAAGCGTAGCGGCGCTCAAGCGTACGAATTCGCGACGGCTAAGGTCGTTAGGCCATTCGCTGGCGCCAGGCAGAAATTCGTCAGACGAATGGTTGGGACGGCTCGCCGAACCATCCGGCGCGCCCGGCGGTCGCGTTCTACCATTTTTTTGCACTTCCCTCATCGGTGGCAGGTACTGCAGTTCGTCAGGCGACCGCTGGTGTCGATGTGGTATCGCCCGACAAGTCTGGCGCTTTCGGCCTTTTGATTTGCCGGCGGTTGCCAAGCCATATCGAAAACTTTGTCCCGGGGCCTAACGAATTTTTGCGGATCGCTGTGACAGTCGAGGCACCATTTCATGTAAAGTGTGTTCACTCGCCAGGTGATCGGCATTTGATCCACCCGCCCGTGGCAAGTGGAGCAACCGATTCCTTTCGCCACGTGGACGCTGTGATCGAAATAGACGTAGTCTGGCAGATCATGCACTCGGTTCCACTTGAGCGGCGTGTTCGTAGCGAGGCTTTCCCGGACAGGCGCAAGCAACGGCACGTCGCTAAAGATTTGGGAGTGACAATGCATGCAGGTCTCGCTCGTGGGCATGCCGGCGAAACGCGACTTCTCGACTGACGTATGGCAATAGCGGCAATCGATGCCGTCCTCGGCAACGTGGTGCTTGTGGCTGAACGGCACCGGCTGATTGAGCGGCACGCCGACATACGTCGTGTATGGCGACCAGAAGATTTCGTTTGTCGCCCAGCCTGCGCCGCAGATCAAAACGACAGCGCCGAAAATTGTGACGCGGGCATGGACGTTCGCGTTTCGCGAGAAGATTTGGGCCATGAAAAAAAAGAAAGTTTCTTCTTCGCAAATAAATCGCGCGTGCAAGCAGGCCGGGACGCCTGCAGTTACTTTCTCGCGCCCAACCTCTTATCGGCTTGGATCGATGAGTGCCAGCGCAGTGTCCGGCTCACCTGCAAATTTGAAGCCTACCAGCTTCGGCGCCGCGAAATCGACATTTTTTGATAGCGCGAGCACCTGAAACGCGCGACCAAGCATTTCCGGATGGAGCAGCGTTTGCAATTCGCGCTTTATCTTTGCCCCGCTCTCCGGCGTCAGGTCGGGCGATTCAGAGATGATTCCCGTAAGAAAATGATGTTGATCGGTGAATCCAGCTACGTGCAAGCGGTTTGCCTGCGCGCGCTCAACAATGCTCGGCCAACACAAACCCATCGTAATGTCTGCATGCCCGATTTCCTCGAAGGGCGAATCAAGATTTCGATGTTGCGCGCGCACCTGAATCTTTTCGTGAAATTCGCCGCCCGAACGCCAGTAATCGATGGTGATTACATACCCACGTTGCAAGTTCACAGCGACGCTATCGATCCAATCAAGCGCGGCTTGGTTAAAGTTCGCATCGTCATGCCCCGGGCGGTCAACGAAAACAAACTTGTCGCCTTTTAAATCGACAAGCTTTTCCACGTCGCCGCCGATCAAGCGCACGGGCATCGCATCCAGCAGTTCGTTCGAAAAATGGACGCCCACGAATGGTTGCAGCGAATCGCACCATTCTATCTTCTCGCGAAATGAGTCCAGAGTCCGCGCCTGTCGCTCTTGCAAGATTGGAAACGGCTCGACTATTCGGTAGCGCAAGGCTTCGAAGAATTCCGGCGAACGCTTTTGCGAAGATTCCAGAACGTCGCGCGCGAACTGCCCATCATGCGCCCCCTGCTCGACAATCGCGAAATGGTCAGGTCTGCCTAGTCGCTCCCAGATCTCGGTGAACTGCGCGGCCAACAATTGCCCAAACAACGGGCCGACACTCACGTTCGTGAAATAATCGCCTTTCCGTCCAATAACGCAGCGGCCCGAAGAATAATATCCGTGCTCGGGATGGTACAGCGCCTGTTGCATGAACCAGGCGAAGGATTGCGAACCATGTGCACGGATGGTTTGCCGAATCAGCTCTGCCAGCTCCGTATTCAATCAGAAA
>QHMS01000029.1 GCA_003217895.1 Verrucomicrobiota bacterium | reverse complement strand
CAAAATCTTTGGCCAAATCTATGTAGAGAACCGAGACACGGTGCCGTACGACCAGTTACCGGCCGACCTCTTCAAGGCAGTTGTCGCCGTGGAAGACGCGAAATTTTATCAACATCACGGCTATGATTTGCTCGGCATCATTCGTGCGGCATTGAAAAATTTTACAGCCGGCCACGTGCGCCAGGGTGCAAGCACCATCACGCAACAACTGGCGCGCAACAGTTTTTCGCTGAAAGAAAAAACCTATCGCCGCAAGCTCGTGGAGATTTTTCTGGCGCAACGAATCGAAGAGCAATTCGGCAAACAAAAGATCATGGAGTTGTATCTGAACCGGATTTATTTCGGTGG
>QHMS01000028.1 GCA_003217895.1 Verrucomicrobiota bacterium | reverse complement strand
CCGCGCGTGAAATGTCTTTGGCGGAGTGCGCGACGCTTGCTGGCCTGATCAAGAGCCCAAATAGATTGTCTCCATGGACGGACCGCGACAATTCGCGCGAGGCACGCGATTACGCACTCGATCGTATGCGCGATCTGGGCTTTATCAGCCACGAACAATGCGCCGCTGCGCGAGCGCAACAGATCGTTGTCGGCAGCCGGCAGAATGCGCAGGGCCAAAGCTACGCCGTCGATTACATCCGGCAGCAGGTGATTGCTGCCGTCGGCTGGGATCGGGCGAAGAACGAAGGCTTTCGCATTCGCACCACAATCGATGTGGATCTTCAAAAGGTGGCCGAGGATTCTCTCCGGACTCGTCTCGAAGTGGCGGAGCAAAGTCCGGAATACAATCATCAGACTTACGCCAGTTACTCAGCCTCGTTTCGCAAAGCGAAGGCAAACGGCACATCATCTGAGCTTCCCGCGCCCGAGTATCTCCAAGGCGCAGTCATCGGCCTGGACAACGCCACCGGTGACATTCT
>QHMS01000275.1 GCA_003217895.1 Verrucomicrobiota bacterium | reverse complement strand
CGGGGAATTTGCGCGCATTTGTCCAGGCGATCATTCGCTACATCAACACCGGAAAAAGCGCTGATGTCCGGTTCGGTTCAACTGACAAGGTGGAGCTGGTCGAGATCGAGCGAAAAACGCTCGAGTTCAGCTATCACGACCGCAACGGCTATCAATTCATGGATCCGGAAACCTACGACACCATTACCTTGCAGGAGAACCTGATCGGTGACGCGAAAGATTACCTGGTGGAAAATCTTTCCGTCCAAGTTCTCTATGCCGAGGGCAAATCAGTGCAGCTGGAATTGCCGGCGTCGGTGAGTTTGAAGGTAGTTGAATCGCCGGAGGGCGTGCGTGGCGATACCGCCAGCAACGTCACCAAGCCCGCAAAGCTGGAGACCGGCAAAAGCATCAACGTCCCGTTGTTCATCAAGGAAGGCGAAACCATCAAGATCGACACCCGCACCGGCGGTTATATGGGGCGGGCATAAGAAGCTCCAAATTCCAACATCCAAGCTCCAGAGAAACTTCAATCCTGGAAGCTCCCAAAAGTTTGTGCGGGCATTTGGATATTGAAGCTTGGGATTTCTCTGGATGTTGGAGCTTGGAATTTGGTACGTTGCTGACCCCAGCGATTCCGTCTTGCTTTTCTCCGGGCGATTCTGCGTAATTTGCTGGCAACTTTGGCTGCAACGAAGCGAAGATCGAAAAACAACCGCGGCACGCGTAAATCCGAACGCGCGAGGAAGGTTGTCCGAAGCGTCGCGCGCGCAACATCAAGAAGGTTCGTCGCTGCGTCCGAGCCGTTGCTAGTGCCCACGCGCTGGGTGAAATTTGTCTTTGGGATTTTCCTGCTGCCGGTCTGCGTAATCCTAACTCAGACATTTTTTACCGCTTTTGCGCGCGCGACCGTAGCGCAACGGCTATGGGCCGGCGAGGAATTTTGGTTTTTCTCGTTGGGGGCAGTTCTATGGCTGATCGCCTTCTTCGGCCTTCCGCGTCCGATTGTAATTTATGTTTTCGGGCACGAGCTTACGCACGCGCTCTGGGTTTGGATGATGGGTGGACGTGTTAGCCGATTCCGAGTGAGTCGCGATGGCGGACATGTTGTGACCAGCAAGGCCAACTTCTGGATCGCGCTGGCCCCGTATTTTTTCCCGCTCTACAGCATTCTAGCGATTGCCATTTACGGCGTGCTCAGCCTTTTTCTCAATATGCAGCCGTACGGGCGATTGCTTTACGCCGTGATCGGCGTGACCTGGGCGTTTCATTTCACGTTTACCTGCTGGATGATCCCGAAAAATCAGACCGACTTGAGCGACCAAGGCACATTTTTTTCGCTGGTCGTGATCTATCTGATGAATCTGCTTCTGCTCAGCGTGATGCTGATTCTTGCCTCACCACAAATTACATTTGCAAGCTTCGGCGCGGATTTGTTCGCGAATCTGGGCAATTTTTCAACATGGCTAGTCGATTTCTTCCAGCAATTCGCGCGCGGCACCGCTAAGGATTGGCATTTCAGAGAAACGGCCGCCCTACAATCAGCACCGCAAGTTTTGTAGGGCGTCCGCCGCGCGGCCACCGTGGCCGGTGGCTACAAATTCGTGATTACGCCAAAGGGCAGCACCGACAATGCATCGGTGAGTTTCACCCGCCGATGTTTCAGAGGCATAGGCCGACACGTGAACAGATCCTGCGCGCTCTTGAACGAGAGCGTCTCTGGCAATTCAACCACGGTGCCTTTCCACAATTCGCCAACTGGCGGAAAGCCAACGCGCGAAGAAAGCCGCGGCGAGATCACAACAATCCATTTGTCAGCGAGGCTCCGCACGAAGCTGACGCAACATTCCGAGAATGTTCCGCTCGCACGAAGCGGCAGATATTCGCCGCGCTGGAAGAGGTCGGCATGCTCCTGGCGAAATCGCAACACTCGCTGGGTCAGAAACAATTTCATTCGGCCATCGGGCCACGTCTGCATCAATTCGTCGGGGGTCGCGCTCGGCAACGCGTCAAGCATTTCACGTCGCAGATTGTAATCGACAGGACGCCGGTTATCGGGATCCACGAGGCTATAATCCCAAATTTCGTTGCCTTGATAGATGTCCGGCACGCCGGGCGCGATCAGTTTCAGCAGCGTTAGCGTCAGCGAATTGATCGCTCCAAGTTGCGCAATCTCTTTGGCAACTGGAAGGAACATTGGCAGAAACTTGTTGCGCGAAGTTCCTTCCAAAATTTTCGTCACGAAATCGCGCATCGCACCGTCCCATTCTTCATTTGGCTGGATCCAACTGGTATTGATCTTCGCCTCGTGAAGTGCCTTAGCCATGTAAGCTTGAATTCTCTCCACGTACTCCTGCGTTGGGACAGATTCTGGTTCGCCATCCATTCGCATCGGCCAGGTCCCCAGCAAAGTTTGATAGAGCAAATATTCCTCATTTGCGTCCGGCGCTTTCAAATCACTGATCATTCGTTTCCAGCGGCGATTCGCCATGCGCCAGCGTTGCAACGAACGGCGCCATAGCTCAGGGATTTCGGAAATGGCCACGACTCGCGCACGCACATCTTCACTGCGTTTTGTGTCGTGCGTGGAGGTGGCGAGCAAGCTCGCCGGCCAATTTCGGTGCCGATCCAGGTTCCACTCGTGAAACGTCTCGACGCTCGACCCAAACTGTTGCGGTTCGCCGCCCACTTCGTTTAGCCCTGTCAACCGGTTGTAAATGTAAAACACGGTATCCTCCAGTCCCTTGGCCATGATCGGCCCTGTGGCCTGCTGAAATTTCAAAACAAAATGCGTGTGCGCGGCACGTTCGGCAGCATTCAAGTTGGGCGGGAAACGTAAGAGCAGCACATCGCACAAATAATTGAAGATCGACTCGTCGATTCCCGGGTTGCGGCGTTTAGCCGCGCTGATCGCGCGCTCGACGATTTGACGATCTTCGTCGCTGACCGGCTGACCAGGCGCAAGATAAGTTCGATAAACCGGGAAGCAGGCGATAGTCTCGCGCACCGCGCGCGAAAGCGCCTCGAGGGTGAAATCGCGGTACCATCGGTTTTGTTCGGAAAGCCGGTCGAGCATGTTCCCCAAAACATCGACATCGTTCGCCAGTGCGAGTTTCATGACCTGCAACTTTTTCGCGTAGAGCAGATGCCCATAGGGAATCGAGTGGCCGATGAAACGATGGAACGTTTTTGTGATCGCCGTTTCGGCCGAGGAATCGACCAGCAACTGAGTCACTTGATTCGCAAAGTCGTAGCCTGTGGTTCCGTGCACGGGCCAGTCCTTCCGCAAGGTTTCAGAGCCGGTGAGGATTTTTTCCGCCAGCATGTAGATTGCGCGCTTCTTTGTAGCGACAGCCGTGTCGGCTGCATTGCGTGGGCTCGCAGGCGGCACGCCTGCCGCTACAGTCCCGAGCGCTTTCGCGCAACGCTGCTGAAGTTTTTCGAAATATTCGCGAGGCGAGTAAAGACCATCCGGATGATCGATGCGGAGGCCGGTCACCGCGCCCTTGCTCACCAAATCGAGGGTTAGCCGATGAACGGCATCAAAGACCTTTGGCAACTCAACCCGGATCGCCGCGAGATCGTTCACGTCAAAAAAACGGCGGTAATTGATTTCTTCAGCCGCGACGCGCCAAAACGCCAACCGATACGACTGCGCATTAAGCAACTCATCCAGCGCGTCGAAACTGCGCGCGTCGCCCGGCTTTCCATTGATCTGGGTCAGCGCCTTTTCGATTGCCTGTTGCACTTGCGGCGCCTCCGCACACCGACGTTCGAGACGTCGTTTGATGATTTCCTTTTCTCGAACGCGCTCCGTTATTCGTTTCGGCTCCGTCTCGGTGCGTTTCGGCAAATATTCGAGCGCGGTCAGAATGCTTTGTAGTTCCGCGTAAAAATCTTCGTCCTTTTGGCTGGCGAGTTTTTTTAACGCAATCTGCAGAATGTAACGATACGTTCCCGGCGCGATGGGCAGTTTGCGCTCGCGGTAGAGCAAATAGAAAGTTCCCTCTTCAAAGCGCACCTGCAATCCGCCGCGCTCGAGCGCGCGTCCGTATTGGTCGCTCAAAATCGGCAGAAGGACTTTGTCGCGCAGATCAAACTTCAGCGGCTGCCAGTCGATGTCGAAATAGGGTGCATATCTGGAACTGGGACCGTTCTCCAACACATCCATCCACCACGCATTCCGCCAGTCGGCAATGCCCACGTGGTTCGGGACAAAATCCAGCACTTGACCCATGCGGTGCGCGCTCAGCT
This sequence comes from Verrucomicrobiota bacterium, assembly GCA_003217895.1. Taxonomy (GTDB): domain Bacteria; phylum Verrucomicrobiota; class Verrucomicrobiia; order Chthoniobacterales; family UBA10450; genus Udaeobacter. Next base: position 9,190 of record QHMS01000275.1, on the reverse strand, counting down.
CCGCGATCCACTGATCGTACTCCGCACGTGAGCCGATCGCCGCATTTAGCTTGTTGTGATCAGCAATGTCGTAGCCGTGGAGGCTATCCGGGCTCGCGTGAAAATACGGCGACGCGTAAACATCGCTCACGCCAAGAGCGTGCAGATACGGCACGATCTCGCGTGCTTGGGAAAACGTGAACCAGCGATTGAATTGCAATCGATAGGTGCAGGTTGGAATGCGTGCCATGTCGAGTGAGCTCGACATGCACTTTAAATGACGCATGACAAATGACGAAGGACGAAGGAATGCCAATGACGAAATCCGAAAACCATTACCGGCCACGGCAACGCTTGGTCATTCGGGCTTCGTCATTGATTCGGCATTCGGCATTTTCTTCACATCCGTTCGGGCACTTTGATCCCCAAAAGACCGAGACCGCGCTGCAAAACGCGCGCGCTGAGATCGCACAACGCCAGCCGCGAACTGCGCGCCGGTTCGTCTGATTTCAAGACCGGACAGGCTTCGTAAAAGGTGTGAAAGCTGTTCGCCAGCTCAAACAGATAATTCGTCAGAATATTTGGGCGGAAGTCATTCATTACTTGCGGAACAACTTCCGCGAACTGGCACAAACGTTTGGCGAGATTGATCTCGGCAGGATGCGTTAGCGTGAGCTCTGTAGCCACCGGCCTGTGGCCGGTCTTCTTGCCGACGCCCCCCAGGGACGTGGCGATAGCGGCCTCGCCCGCTTTGCGAAAAATCGAGCGAATTCGAACATAAGCGTTCTGCAAGTAAGGCGCCGTATTCCCGTGGAGCGAGAGCATCTTTTCCCACGAAAAAATGTAATCGGTCATCCGGTACTGGGAGAGATCAGCATATTTCACGGCACCGATGCCGATCTTCTCGGCAATGTCGGTCTTTTCATCCTCGCTCAGTTGCGGATTTTTTTCTTCGATGATTTTCCGTGCGCGCTTGCAGGCTTCCTCGAGAAGGTCGCGCAACGGCACGTTCTCACCGGAGCGCGTCTTCATTAGTTTGCGATCTTCGCCGAGAATGCTGCCAAATACGATGTGGCACAGATCGGTCGCGTAACCTTCGCGCCGAGCAATCTGGAAAATTTGCTTGAAATGCAAAGTCTGCGGCGCGCCAACGACGTACCAGATCGAGTCCGCTTTCAAATCATTGACGCGATAGTCCACTGTGGCCAGGTCCGTGGTGGCGTAATTGAATCCGCCATCACGCTTGCGGATGATCAGAGGTCTGTCGGCTAGTTCCGGATCATCGGGAAAGAAAACGACCACCGCGCCCTCGCTGATCTCGGCAATGCCTGATTGAAGCAGGCGCTCGACCACGCCCGGCAGCCGATCGTGATAAAAACTTTCGCCGCATTGGAGGTCATAATGAACGTCGAGCAATTTGTAAACGTGCTCGAAATCCTGCATTGAGAGTGCCACGCATTCGTTCCAGATGTCGTTGTTTTCCTTGTCGCCCGCCTGCAACCTGACCAATTCCTGACGGCACGCTTCGCGAACAGTTGGATGATCGTTCGCTCGCTGGTTTGTCTCCTTGTAAATGCGCACGATCTCAGCTAGCGGATTCCGCTGCAGGGCTCCTCGATCGAGCAGATTTTTCCAGCCGTAAATCACCATCCCAAATTGTGTGCCCCAGTCGCCGATGTGATTGTCGCGGATCACGTCATGCCCCAGAAATTGCGCGATCCGCGCCAGCGCGTCGCCGAGCACAGTGCTGCGGATGTGACCGACATGCATCGGTTTGGCTACGTTGGGCGAACCAAAATCGATCACAATACGCCGTGGCGACCTTGTCTCGGCAACGCCGAGTCGATCATCTCGCAGCAACTCCATCGTTTTTTGAGCAACTGCCTCAGGACGTAGCGTGAAGTTGATAAAGCCTGCGCCCGCGACCACTAGCAGTTCGCAAGCGTCGCCAGCTTCAAACTGCGCGACGATTTGCTCCGCGAGGGCGCGCGGATTTTCACCGCGCTGTTTACCCAGCACGAGAGCGGCGTTGGTCTGATAATCGCCGAAACGCGGATCGGATGCTGGCGTTAATTCGCCGGCGGCGGGTAAACCGGCGTTAGCCAAAGCTTCGGAAAGCTTTTTCGCGAGAAGTGACTGGAAGGTCTCCATCGAGTTAGAGGTAAATTGTAGCCGCCTCGCTCTGCGAGACGCGGCACTAAGGTGTTTTGCATCTACGCGCCGCGTCGCCCACAGGTCGACGGCTACAGTTTACGAGCGATCGCGAAAGATCGACAAAATTTCGTCGGCGGATTTCGCGCTGGCCAGGCTTTCGCGCACAGAGCGATCGTTCAGAAACTTGGCGATCGAGGCCAGCGTGCGCAGGTGCGTTTGGAATTGGTTCTTCGGGACAATAAAAAGAACGACGAACTTCACAGGAGCATTATCCAGAGCATCGAATTCGACACCGGTGGTAGATCTTCCAAAGGCGGCGACGACTTCCTCGATCCGGTCCGAAGAACAATGCGGAATGGCGATCCCGAATCCGATGCCTGTGCTCATGGTTTCCTCGCGTTGCTTAAGCGCGATAAGAATAGGGTCACGATCTGGTGGCTTAATCTTGCCAAGGCTAACGAGCAAATCGATCAGCTCGACGATGGCCGCCCAGCGCTCCGTTGCTTTCATCTCGGGGATGATTTGCTCAGCAGAAAGTAAGTTGGCCAACGACATGCGGATTCCCCGTGAGATAATGCTTCAGCTGTTTTTTTCAATCGCTGATGCGTTGTATCTCACGGGGGAGGCCAAGCTTAGCGGCAGCGCCTAGCTTGACAAGCGTGTTTTCGGTCAGGGAGATCGTTTTGAGTCGAGTCTATTTGAGAAAATAATCGACGGTCGTGACGACGCGAACGATCTTTCGATGCGGCGAACTGGAGTCGCGATCATTAATCTCGAAAGTTCCCTGCGTTGCCCGGCGAATTACGCCCACCTTGCTGTTAGAATCGGCAGCAAATTTTTCTGCCGCTTTACGTGCATTCACCGTGGCTTCCTCAATCATATCAGGTTTGATTTTGTTAACTCCGGTGAATAGAAATTCTGCGCGCCCGGTGTATTCATCCCCACTAAGAGCAACACCGCTCTGCACAAGCTGGTCGCTCTTTTCCATTGCTTTCCGGATTTCATCCACATTGGAACTTCGGAGAAGAACGGTCACAAGCGCCGAATAGCGGAACGCCGGCTTGGTTTGCTCGTTTGATGATGTATTGGTCACCGCCTCGGCGTCAGTAATCTGCGGAGGCGAAGACGAAATCTCATCTTCCTTGAATCCTGCTGCCGTTAAAAATTGGTGGATGGTTTTACGGCCAGTGGCAATTTGGTCCTCCAACGATTTCAAGTCGTTTGCTGCAACCCGAAAACGTACAGGCCAAATCCCCAAGTCGGCTGGAACCTCGCGCTCAGATAAACCTTTGACAGTTACGAAGCACTCAAACCGTTTCGCCGACTCAACTCCACGAGCGAGGAAAATCCCAGCAATCGACAAGCCCAACGCAATGAAAATGCCGAGAATGAGCGCAGCTGCCGGCCTGCTGCGTGATTCGCTCATTAGGAATGATTCTGCCTGAGCCACCCCCGGGGTCAATCGGCATCGCGAATTTTGTAATTTAATCGCCGTGAGAGCAGCCAACGCACGCCGAACATATCGATTGTCGCCCGGACGGCGCGGTTGCCCAGGCCGTATTTGCTTTGACCGAAGCGACGCGGCCGATGGTTCACAGGTACCTCCACCAGCCGGTAGCCTGCGCCTTTGACTAGTGCCGGAATAAAACGATGCATTCCTTTGAATGGAACCAGCGCGCAGACGCATTCGCGCCGCATCGCTTTAAGCGTGCAGCCCGTGTCGCGCACTCCGTCTTTCGTGAAGCGGCTGCGAACCGTGTTAGCAATCCAGCTGGTTAGCCGCTTTAGCAAAGTGTCCCGCCGTTCCGCACGATAGCCGCAGACGAGATCGGTGCCGCGCTCAATCTCGGCAAGAAGTTTTGGAATGTCAGCTGGATCATTTTGCAAATCGCCGTCGATGAGAACCACCGTTGGGCCTTGGGCGGCCTCGAGCCCGGCATAGATCGCCGCGCTTTGCCCGGCATTCTTTTCAAACCGGATCACGCGAACGTTCGCCTTCGGCTCAATACGTTCAACTGTGCGATCGCCTGATCCGTCATCGACAAAAATGATCTCGTAATCGAGCTCTTTCAGCGCCGCGCTCAACTCTGATTGCAAGATGGCGATGTTTTCTTCCTCATTGAAAAGAGGAACGATAACGGAAACTTCGGGTGAGCTTGTTGTCTGTTGCGTCATCAGCACGTCGTGAATAGCACGCCAACTCGCATCGAACGCGGGTCATCCCGATCCCGCAGTCGCGGGAGAGGGACCTCACCTACGGAGTTTGCATCACGCTGTTTTTCGAGTGTGATCAGCCAAGCCTGTGTGACGTCCTTCGCTCCGCTCAGAATGACCCAGGTAGAGAACTTGTAAAATCGGCGTCTCATAATGGGAGCGTCCGGTAATTTCGGCAAAGAAAGACTTGCCACGTGCGAATTATTTTCCCGTAACGCGAGACCTCGATCGTTCCCACGGGCTCGATCGATTGAAACGCAGCTTGAATGCTATGCGGCACGCGGTCCTTCTCTCCGTTTCGAATGAACAGCGCGTCGCGGCCCATGAAAAGATTAATGCCATTTTCTTCAGTGTAAACTTCGCCCTCCGGCTGCGGCGTGCCCGGTTTTATCTCAACAAATTCATCGTAGCGCGGCCAAAAAGAAAACTGATTCACCATGTCCTGCGATTCGGGGATATAAACCGGCGGATGACCCGGCCCTTCCACCCGTTTATCGCGCAGATAAAACGAAATCTCTGACGCGCGGTCGCGAGCGTCCGCAATCAAAAAAAGTTTCTCGCCCAATTTAGTTTCCAGATCATTACGCATTTCTTCCAGCGCGCTCGTAGCGCTTTTCCATCCCCGCATCCGGTCGCTTGGGTCAGGTCGCTCCAAATTGTATCCCGCCGAGCGCACCACGTCTGTGTCAAGAGCGATCACACTCATAATGAGCCCGACCAGTATCGCTACCACCGCGCCCAGGCGTAACGTGACGCTGGCTTCGAGTCGTTCCCACCAGAAATAGACCGCCAAAAGGCCAAAGCCCAGAAACGCGAGCGCGTCCCAATTCGGCGCAGCGCTCTTGTTCACTGAAAGAAGCAGATAAAAGAGAAACACAGGCAGCCCAAACCACATCAGGAACAGGACCTTGAATTGCTGATTGGCGCGCCGCCAACTTGCGATGACGCCCCAAGCCAGAGCGAGGAAGAGAAATGGCGAATAGGCCAGAAAATGCTGGCCGAGAAACGATAGGACTTCGACCGGATGAAAACCAAATCCGTGCTCCAGATTTCCCCGCGAACGCAGATGTACAAGAGTTATCCAGGCATGTTGGGCGTTCCACACTATGGGCGGCACCGTGCAAACGGCGAAAAGCGCGATCAATGAATACAAGCCGGGACGTTTAAACTCCTGTCTGAGCCGCGGAGCGAGGGCAAGCACCAACACAATCGAAGCGAGCTCAAATGCATTTGTGTACTTGGAAAGAAACCCAAGCCCGATCAGCAATCCGGTAAACGGCCAGTACCAGGAGAAACGCGGACTTTTTTCCAACGCCAGCCAGAACGTGAACATCGTCGCCAGCCAGAAAAAAACCGACAACGCATCAATTGTCATCAGGAACGCACCGATATTGAAGATCGGGGTAACATTCAGCGCGACGACCGCCCACGACGCTGTAGTGGCATTGAACAAGCGCCGCGCGAAGTAGAACAGGAGCAGACTCGTTCCTGCTGCCAGGATCGGACTGAAGAAGCGAACGCCGAACTCATTGGCGCCGAAAACCGCGGTGCTGGCACGCATGACAAATGCTATGGCTGGCCCTTTGCTGAAATATGCCGGCGCGAGCCGCTCCGACCACATCCAGTAATGCGCCTCGTCGAACTCTAGATCGGTCGTTGCCAGCAATGACAATCGAATCGCAGTCAGCGCGAGGATGAAAAACCAAACCGCACGCGTGGTGCTCATACGGCGGTGTGCAGCGGGCTCTGCACTCGCACGATACCGCCCAACGCAGTCAAACTTGGATGGCGCCCAAAAAACCGGGGGATCCATTTGCGGGCTGCGTTCCTCCAGATCAATTCAAACAAGCCAAGCAGAAGGAGAGCTTCACCAATGCCAAGAAAAAGCGTCGCGATCACATCACTGGGCCAATGCGCGCCCAGATAAATTCGCGAATAACCAACCGCTGCAGCGACAAACCAGTAAAGCCAGCCGCGGCGTCGATAAAACAGCATGAAGTATGTCGCGATAATCGTGTTGGTTACCACGTGACCCGATGGAAATGACGGCCCGGCACGGTTTCGGTCGGATTGATCGGAAAAACGGATGACCGGGGTTTTGAAAAGTGTGAGAAACGCCGGGCGCGTTCTTTGCAGTTGGACCATGCGAACGCTTTCCACCTGTTTGGGCCTATGGCGATCAAATGCTGCCTTCAATGTTGCCGTAACCGGCTCCGTTACCGCCAGGGCCAGAAGCAAGCAGACAATGAATGCCCGTCCCCTGAATCCACCAAAGAGAAGCGCCGCCAGCGCGATCGCGATGAACAGCGGCTTCCAAATTTCGCCGTTGCTGAGCGCGGCCATGAACAAGTCGAGCGCCGGACTCGTCCATTCCTCGTTGATGAGATGAAAGAGAGACTGGTCCATGCAAATGGAAATGAAGCGACGCTTAAGCTTTAGTCGCTACATTGTAATAAACAAATGCGGAACAATGACGAAGCACAAATGTCGAATGACGAAGCTCGAATCCCGAATGGTCAAAACGGCGTGTGGGCGCGCCCATTCGTCATTAGAGCATTCGGGCTTGTTTCGTCATTCGTCATTCGTCATTCGTCATTCCGCTATGGCCGCCTTTTTCGCTCTTGGGTTTTCCCTTGAGGGTCAGCCCCCGCCATCAGCCAAAGAAATCCTCGCCTCGGTCCGTATGGTCGAGTCAAAACAGCAACTCGATCTGCAGGGACAGCTTCGCCAAAACGACGTCGTAGTCGCATTTCGGCTGGTCCAAAACGGGCCGCTTATTCGTTATTCATTCACAAATCCGGACGAGGTCTTGCAATTGCGTCTGGGCGAAAATAGTTCGCGGCTGGATGTTGTGACCGACGCCGGAACGGAAAGATTCGTGGGCTCAAAGCTTAATGAGAAAATCCGCGGTACTAGCGTGACGTACGAAGATCTGGCCTTCAAATTTCTCTATTGGCCGAGTGCGCGCGTGCTGGGCGAGGAAAATGTCCGCACTCGGAAGTGCTGGAAACTGCAACTGCGCGCGCCTTCGCGCGAATCGCAGTATTCGAATGTGTTGCTGTGGATCGACAAGGCTAGCGGCGCCCTAATGCGCATGGAAGGCTACGATTGGAACGCGCAACTCGCGAAACGCTTCGAAGTCGTGTCAGCGCAAAAGATCGAGGGTCGCTGGTTCCTGAAACAAATGCGGGTAGAAGAATTCCAGCCGGGCACTAATCACGTGCAGGCGAGGACATATCTGGAGATTAAGCGGTAGGGAACGCCGCGCTGCGGCGTCCACCCCAGTTGTTAGCTGCAGAAATGCGCTCAGCGCACGTGCTGATCGGATTTTGCCCCGCTCACAACCAGCCTGCGACCGAGGAATTCCTTGTCGTGCAATTCCTCCACCGCGCGCTTCGCTTCGTCGATGGTTTGCATTTGCACAAAAGCAAAACCTTTCGACCGCTGGTTGTGCCGGTAGCTTACGACCTCCGCGTTTTGCACGTGCCCCACGCCGTTGAACAATTCAAATAGATCGCTTTCGGTGGCGTCGAAGGACAAGTTGCCAACGTAAAGGCGCGGCGAAGTGACTTCAATCCGCTCGGGCTTGCGCGCCGGTCGCGAAGGCTGCGCGCCATTGCGCCGCTGCGGTGCGCTTTTCTTCGTCTCCCCGCCGTTTCCGAAAAATTCGGCAACCCGTTGCCAGAATGTCTTTTTTTGCGTCTTCACCTCCGCCTGCTGGGTCGGAAAGCGTTCGTGATTTCCTCTGCGTCGGCCCCCACCGCGCGGGCGGCGTGAGCGTCTTCCGGATGAATAAGAGTTCATGTTGATTCTTAGGTTTAGTCCAATTGTTAAAAGGGCGGAGCGCCCCGAAAAGGCTCGGGACACCGTCCGCGGCGTGCGAATCATCAAGAGTCCAGTCAAACTTTTCGCAAGTCCCGCCATCGCGGGACGACGCCGATGGAAACTCCGCCTCTGTGTGTCGGAAATGATCTTGTCTCGAACCGCAAGCCGGCGCACTCAACCAACGAAGCAGTGATGCCACAAATAATTGCCGCATCCCTTCAAGAAAACTGAATCGTCGTAGAAACCGGACGTTCGGAATATCGAAGAAGATTCCCGACATCTCGGCCGGATTATGCCTTAGGTAGCGGCTGATTGCAAGTGCAAGGATCAGAATGACGAATTCCGAATGACAAATGACGAATTAAGCCCGAATGCCGAATGACGAAACCATTGCGTCGAATTGGTCCGTCAAGCGGATTTCGTCATTCCTTCGTCATTAGTCATTCGGAATTCGTCATTGAGTCGCGGAGCGAATAGATCCGCGACTTTACATATTCTCGCGGACGCTCGCCGCGAATCGGGCGCACAAAATATCGCAGGTTGCGTTGGCTGAGCTTTGGCTCGTAGCCGAACTCCGGCATGAGATCGCGGCAATGCCATTCTATCCATCCGACTTCGTCATCCGAGAGTTCACGTTGCCAGCGCGTTACAGGTTCGGTGCTGATTTGTGAAAAGTTAATGCGCGCTGCGGAGTTGCCGCTCCAGAACTGGCCCACTTTCGTCGGGGTCAGCACAGTGTCCGGAGCGAACTCGATCTCCAGGTAGTTGCAAACTTCCTTCATTGTGTTGGCAGGTTCGCACACCAATTTTTCATAGGGCACGACAAGGCCGGGCACTTGACCGTCGCGCACCTGCATGGCTAGTCGCGCGGCTACCCGCCAATGCGCGATCACGTAATAAGTCGAGAACCTTCCCGTTCGCCTCGTTTTCTCCAGAGCGATTTGCGCCCCGAGAATGGCGCGCGGATCGCGCATGGTAACCAGCATCTTGGCATGTTGAAAACAAGTGAAGATAGCGC
>QHMS01000027.1 GCA_003217895.1 Verrucomicrobiota bacterium | reverse complement strand
GCGCTTTGATGCTTTCGCCGGAGCTCCTCTTGCTGGACGAACCGCTCGGCGCTTTGGACCCGCTGGTGCGCTCTTCTTTGCAAAAGGATCTCAAGGAAATTTTCGCGTGCCTGGGGCAAACAGTCCTCTTTGTCACTCACGATTTGGCGGAAGCAATCTATTTCGGTGACGAAATCGTGCTCATGAACGAAGGCCGAGTGGTGCAAAAAGGTACGGTTTCCGATCTCCGCGACAAACCCGCGGGCCGGTTTGTGTCGGAATTCATCAACGCGCACCGCGGAATCGCGCTCACATGAAATTGCGTCGCCAATCAAGGAGCGGCGGTTTCCCAACCGGCCGAGACCCGCGGCGGAGTAGAGGCCGCCGCTGCTTGACCGTTGCGGCCGCGATTCTTTTGTTCGGAGTAACAGTCGGATCAGCAAATCCGGTTGTCATCGGTTCGAAAAAATTCACCGAATCCTATGTCTTGGGCGAGATTGCCAAGCGCGCGCTGAATGATGCCGGCATCCCGGCCGAACATCGCCAGGGCATGGGCGGCACAATCATTCTCTGGCAAGCCCTGCGCGGCGGACAAATCGACGCCTACCCGGAATACACCGGAACAATTACTCAGGAGATTTTGAAAGGCGATAACGCCTCATCACTGGAAGAAATTCGCATCTCGCTCACGAAATTCGGAGTGGGAATGACCGAGCCACTCGGGTTTAACAATACGTATGCGCTGGTGATGCGACGTAGCGAAGCACAACGGCTCGGTGTGCGCACGATTAGCGATCTACAAAAGTATCCGGACCTCAAAATCGGGCTAACCCATGAATTTCTGGATCGGCAGGACGGCTGGCAGCCCTTGCGTGAGCGATATGCGCTGCCTCAGCAGAACGTCATTGGCATCGATCACGCGCTCGGTTACAGCGCGCTCGCCAACGGATCGATCGACGTAAAGGACGCCTATTCGACGGACGCAAAGATTAAACAAAATGATCTCGCTGTTCTGGAAGATGACCTCCAATTCTTTCCGAAGTATGAAGCGGTCTTTTTGTTTCGGCTGTCCATGCCCACGGATGCAATTGCTGCACTGCGTCGGCTGGAAGGAACGCTCGATGAAAAACGGATGATTCGCCTCAATGCAGAAGCCGAGCGCACAAAGAACTACACCACCGCTGCGGACTTATATTTTGATGTGGGAGCGCTGCGACCGTCGGGGCACTCAGGCCCCTCCCACGCTGCCGAATCATTTCCGCACAAACTTGCGCGCTGGACACTTCGCCATCTTCAACTGGCTGGATTTTCGCTGCTGCTTTCGGTGATCGTCGGCATTCCGCTCGGCATCGTTGCAAGTCGCGGCGGACCAATTGGCCAGGGCATTCTTGGATTTGCCAGCATTGTGCAAACAATTCCATCGCTCGCTCTGCTGGCGTTGCTTGTCCCCCTTCCCTTTTTCGGAATTAGCGCCCGCACTGCGATCGCCGCGCTCTTTCTTTACGGCTTACTGCCGATCGTGCGCAACACCGCTAGCGGATTACAGGACATCCCGCGATCGCTGCGCGAATCCGCTATTGCGTTAGGACTCAGCCCTATCGTGCGGTTATGGGAAATTTATCTCCCGATGGCATCGCGTTCGATTTTATCAGGAATTAAAACCAGCGCCGTAATCAATGTTGGCACCGCCACACTTGCCGCACTGATCGGAGCCGGAGGCCTGGGCGAACCAATTTTAAGTGGCCTTAATCTGAACGACCATGTGACCATTCTTCAAGGGGCGATTCCGGCCGCGGTACTTGCGCTGCTTGTGCAATGGTTTTTCGATTTGCTCGATCGCGTTCTGATTCCAAAAGGGCTCCGACTGTAACATCCTTCCAGCAAGGCAGGTCATTTCGAGCGGAGCGAGGAACCTCACATGGGATCGCAGGTCACCCTATTTACTCAGCGTGCCGGCCTCTTCGTGGGAGCGCTCCTTCGCTTCGCTCAGGATGACAGATAGACTGGCGCGCGTTTATTAAACCGTATGGCAATCGCCTCGATCAATCCCGCCACCGGCGAAAAGCGGAAGGAGTTTTGCCCTTTCGACGATGCGGAAATCGAGAAACGGCTGACCTGCGCTGAGAAGGCATTCAGGAAATATCGTCGGACCACGTTCACGCAGCGCTCTGAGCTGTTGCACGCCGTCGGCGAGTTGCTGTTTCAAGAAAAGGAAAAATTTGCGGAGATTATCACACTCGAGATGGGCAAACTATTTCACGATTCGGTGGCAGAGATCGAGAAATGCGCGCGCGGCTGCCGGTTTTACGCCGAGAACGGCGAGCGATTTTTGGAGGACGAGGTAGCGCAGACCGATGCCGCTAAAAGTTATGTCCAGTATCAACCGCTCGGCCCGGTGCTCGCAATCATGCCGTGGAATTTTCCGTTCTGGCAGGTATTTCGATTCGCAGGACCAGCGCTATTGGCGGGTAACGTCGGACTGCTCAAGCATGCATCGAATGTCCCGCAGTGTGCGCTGGCCATTGAACAAATCTTTTGCCGCGCTGGATTCCATGACGGCGTTTTCCAAACACTGCTGATCGAACCGGATCAGGTGGAAAAAGTGATTGTCGATCCACGCGTCAAAGCGGTGACGCTGACCGGCAGCGAAAAAGCCGGGAGCGCAGTTGCGAGCTCGGCGGCGCGCGAGATCAAGAAAAGCGTGCTCGAGCTCGGCGGCAGCGACGCCTTCATCGTGATGCCCAGCGCAGACTTCGAGAGTGCACTCAGCACTGCGGTCAAAGCACGCATCATCAACACCGGGCAATCATGCATCGCAGCAAAAAGATTTATAATCGCGGATCAGATTTACGATCAGTTTCTCAGTCAGTTCGTCGCGCGCATGCGCTCACTTAAACTTGGCGATCCGATGGACGAGACTACCGAAATCGGCCCGCTTGCGACCGAGCAAATCCTGGACGGTGTGCACGATCAGGTTCAGAAAACCATCGCCGCAGGCGCAAAATTATTGACCGGCGGAAATCGCATTCATGGTACGGGATTTTTCTACGAGCCAACTGTTCTTATCGATGTGCCGAAAGGATCACCGGCCTATCGCGAAGAAGTTTTCGGCCCAGTTGCAGCTATTTTCCGGGTGCGGGATGCCCACAGCGCGATCGAGCTCGCGAACGACACTACGTTCGGTCTCGGCTCCAGCGCGTGGACGAACGATCGTGAAGAACAGGAGCTTTTCGTATCCGAACTGGACGCCGGCATGGTCTTCATCAATGCAATGGTCGCGTCCGATCCACGGTTGCCGTTCGGCGGAGTCAAGCATTCCGGTTTCGGTCGCGAGCTCGGCGCCGCTGGCATCCGCGAGTTCACAAACCCGAAAACGATTTGGATTTCGTAAACTCCAATCTTACACTGATGCGCATGCGTTCGATTGCGTTCCAAGGCGTATGTCTGTCGTGATCGCTGTCTGAAACTTTCCCCATTACCAACTCCACGAAATTCCACCGTAAAAGGCCCGTCCATCTGCGGGATGAAAGATATGCGGAGGCTCCCCGCCGCGAGCATCGGCTATTGCATCGATCGAAGAAGCGTATCGCTCGTTCGTCAGATTCTTGAAATCCAGAAATACTGAGAACCCTTTGTTGCGTCGAAAGCCGGCACGGAATCCCAAAACGGCATAGGCGTCGGCGAAGAGCGTATTTGCGTGATCGACCGGGTAGCGAGAAAGATTGCACTCTACGTTCGGGCCGGCATAGAAACCGAACGGCCCTTGGTAAAGCAGTTGCGCTTCATAGACGTGAATCGGAATGCCAGCGATGCGGTTGCTGCCGTAAACCGGGTGGTCATCGAAATGGAAATCGTTGAGCGTGTAGCTTTGGTCCAAAGACAAGCGGTCCCCCGGCCGGTTCGCTTGCATGGGAAACAGGATGTCCTCAAGCAAGTCCACTCCCAAGCTGGCTTCGATTCCCTGATGAATCGAGCGAGGGACGTTTTGGGTACCGATATCATTCCCAAAAATATCGTTGAGCTCGAGCAATTCATCCCGGAACCAGGAGTGATAAAGCGACAACTCCCACTGAACTCGCGAATATGCGCCGCGTGTACCGACCTCGATGGTCCAGGCGTGTTGTGCCTGCAAAGGCGTATAAGCAGCGTGGGAATCCAGACCCTCCGTAAACTCGACCAGACTCTCAAATGAGGGCACTTGGAAGCTGCGGCTGAAATTCACGTATGCCTGCGTGTCGTGATTGATTTCGTAAATCGCGCCGAGCTTCGGGTTGAATCCATAATAATCCTGAAGATGCGATTGGTTTTCCGGGCCGGTTAGAAAAGTGTCTCGAAAATGCCGTTCGGCAAAAATCGCCTGCGCCCCCGCGATAAGAGAGAACTGGCCCGTGACATAAAACTGATCTTCGAGGTAGACAGGAAGATTGATCGAAATTGTTTCGCCTCGCGCTGTTATGGGACCAGTGTGCCCAAAATCATTTTCGTAGTTTTGGCTGTGTTCATCTTCCGTCTGGGGACTAAAACCAACTGTAAGGACATTTTTTCGACCAAACAGATCGTAGCGACTGACAAAATTCAGGTTCCCGCCGAAATTGTTCGAATAAACCTTTTCGATAATGCTGAGCTTATCTGCCAGCCGAATGTGCTCCCATTGTTTGTTCCAATCCTGTACAATTGCAAGCGGGTCCGCCTGCTCCGGCGCTTTTTCCATTTCTGACTTCGTCAAGCCGCCAGGCAGGTCGCGGTCGACCCGGTTCATGGTCAGATAAAATCGATTTTCAATCTGGTCGCTGAACTTATAACCGACATCTGCAAAGATAGTTTCTGCGTTTTCCTGGCTGTGGTCGCGAAATCCGTCGCGCACGCGACCGGTAATCGATCCAAATTCATCCACTGGCCCTTGCACTGCACCGCCGGTGACGTCGCTGCGAAAGTAACCAAAACTTCCTCCTACGACTCGACTTTGAAAAGGTGCGGAATCGTAACCGGTGAACGGCACAAGGTTGATGGCGCCGCCAAGTGTGAGCGCACCGTATTTGAACGCTGCTGCACCGCGAAAAATCTCCGCGTGACTCAGCGAACTAACATCGAAGTCTTCGAGAATGCCTTCACCATCACCGTAAGTGTAGCTCAGGCCATCGAGCAAAAACATGACGCCCAGCGGCTCATCTTCTGCTGTAATGCCGGAACCGCGGACTGAAATTTTCGTCACTTCCATACCATTTTCCGATTGAGCAAAAACTCCGGGCGCTCCCTGCAGCAAGTCCTCGAAATTCGACGCACGGCCGAGTTTCATTTCAGCGGCGCTTTTGATCGTGAAACCTCCGGGAACCTGCTGCTTTTGTTTCGCGGATTCCTCTGGTGAATTCGAAGTGAGCGAGCCGGTTGCTGCGCCTGTGACTGTGACTTCTTCCACTTCCGCAGGCTCAACTGGAGTCTCCGCCCTCCAGGCATTTTGACTGCCAGGAGTTGCTTTACAAATCGCCACCCACTCCGTTCGTACCCGAGCGCCTCGTAAAACTTGTGCGCATCTTGTCGGCTAAGCCGCGTGTTAACAGCGATGCGTTTGATTCCCTTCTGGGCGAAATCCCTTTCTGCGGCAGCAATCAATGCGCGGCCGATTCCGCCGCGACGCGACGCGCTCGATGTAACGAGCGCAAGAATTCGCCCAGACAAATCGTTGTGCTCGTAGCTGGGATACGCGACCGTGCCAATCATTCCGCAAACCCGATTTTCGATCTCAGCAACAAATGTGCGGAAGCGCGCATCGCTCAGGATTAGTTTGAAACGCTTACGCATTTCGGCGGCGGTTGTTTCGTACCCCAGCTCACACATCAACTTCGCAAGCGCTGGCGAGTCGCTCAATTTTGCGTCCCGAATTCTGAAAGACACGACTGACTGGCGCGTCAATCGTCCGCTCCGTAGTCCCTCAAGCGCGGCAACAACTGCTCGAGGATTGTGGCGAGCGATTCATCGACGGTTTGCTTGTCCGTGTGCACGACGATTTCGGGGTCATCCGGTGCTTCGTAGGGCGCATCGATTCCAGTGAACTCCCGGATTTCTCCGGCACGGGCCTTTTTGTAAAGATTCTTCGGATCGCGCGCTTCGCAAACTTCCAGCGGCGCATCGACGAAAACTTCGATAAACTCTGCGTTGCCCTCAAGCGCAATTTCCCGCGCGCGACGGCGATCCATTCGATACGGCGAGATGAAGGCGGTGATTACGACCGTACCTGCGTCGGCCATCAGTTTCGCCACTTCACTTACCCGGCGAATGTTCTCCATCCGATCGTCTGGCGAGAAGCCAAGATTCGAGGTCAAGCCGTGCCTGATATTGTCCCCGTCAAGCACGTAGGTGTGCATGCCTCGATGGAACAGATCGCGTTCGAGTGACTGCGCAATGGTCGATTTCCCGGCACCGGAAAGTCCGGTCAACCAGATGACTGCTCCCCGATGGCCGGTTCGCAGTGCCCGTTCCCGGGCTGTAATCTTTTCCTCGGTCCAGAAAATATTTTTGCTCTTTGCGACGGTTCGATCTGTGTAAACGCCGCCGAAAATCGTGCCGCCACCGCAGATTTTTCCATCATCAACGATCACAAATCGGCCAAGATTTGGCACGCGATCGTAATTATCGATGACGAGTGGGCTGCGCGTTTGAATCGTAAGTTTGCCAATTTCGTTTCGCTCCAATCGTTCGCGCTGGTCGCTCTTTGTCTCAAGCGTGGCTGAGTTGATCACCTGCTCGATGGAGACGATCTGACATTTCACCTGCTGCGTAGCCAGACGAAGGTCGTAAAAATGTCCCACCCGCAGCGGTTCGCGTGTTATCCAGAACAGGTCCGCATGAAAACGGTTTGTCTCGATCGGCGTTTCGTTTTGATGCGAAGCGACATAGCCGCGCTCGACAAAAATCTGTTCGCTCAGCGTGATGCCGATCGAATCGCCTGCGATTGCTATTATTCCGAGCGAAGTCGAGGAATCCCGTTGCGTTGCCGTTGAGCTAGTTCCGCTGGATCCTTCGACTTCGCTCAGGATGACATGTGGCCAACGCTCGATGGTGGCAACCACCGACGACTTGTTTGCCGGCGAAAATATCAATTCGTCCCCCATCCTGAGCGTTCCCGTCTCGATCCGGCCCGCAATGATACGCCGTCCGTCGAAGCGATAAACATCCTGAACACAGAACCGTAGGGGAAGATCAACATCGCGTTTTTGCGTCTCCAAGAGATCGAGCGCCTCGAGCGCACTCGCGGCGCAGTACCATTTCATTTTCATACTCGCCCGCGCGACGTTCTCCCCTTGCTTCGCCGATGCCGGAATAAACGTGAGCGCGTTTAACCCGAGCTGTTGAAGAAACTTCCGATAGTCCTGTTCGATTTCGCGAAACCGTGTCTCGGAGTAATCGGCGAGATCCATCTTGTTTACGACCACAACGACCTGCTTGATGCCAAGCATGCTGAGCAGATAAGCGTGACGGCGGCTTTGTTCACGCACGCCTTCGTCCGCACCAATGACGAGGATCGCTGCATCCGCTCTCGACGCGCCGGTGATCATGTTCTTCAAGAATTCGTTGTGTCCAGGCGCGTCGATAATGGCGTAACGGCGGCGAGCTGTCCGAAACGGGATTTCGGTGGTATCGATGGTGACGTTTTGCTTCTGTTCTTCCAGAAGCGCATCGAGCAGGAACGCGAACTCAAACTCCATCCCTTCAGCCGCGCACGCTTTTTTTATTTCCTCGATCTTGCCTTCCGGCAACGAGCCAGTGTCATGCAGAATGCGTCCGATGAGTGTGGACTTTCCATGGTCGACATGCCCAACAAAGACCACCCGTAGTTTCGGCTCAATGTCCGGAGTTGGACGCTGAGCGTTGGACGTCGAGCGTTGGACGTTTTCTTTCGTAATCATAGAAACCCCTTCGCCCTCAGTTTCTGCATCGCATTGCGCTCGTAATGGTCCTGCGCACGGCCGGCACGCTCGGTTGTTTTCGTCGCCTCAAGTTCGGCGATGATTTCGTCAATTGTGGATGCGTTGCTTTCGATGGGGTGTGTAATCGGACTGCAGCCTAACGAGCGAAAACGCTTTCCGTTTCGCGCAAAATACATTTTCGGGATGGGAATATTCTCCCGCTGGATATACAGCCAGACATCGACCTCGGTCCAATCGAGCAACGGCTGCACGCGAACATGTTCGCCTTTTGCGGCTGTGGTTACGAATTGGCTCCAGAATTCGGGTGGCTGATCTTTGTAATCCCATTCGAACTGCGCGTTGCGCGGTGAAAAATATCGCTCCTTCGCACGCGTGGGATCTTCGTCGCGACGAATTCCTGTGATGAGCGCGTCCCATTTGTATTCCGCGAGCGCCTGCTGCAACGCGACCGTCTTTAATTCATGCGTCACGGTCACGGGGTCGTGCGTCTCGTACCCGATTCCGCGTGCACGCGCTTCCCTATTGATTTTCACGATCAGATTCAGGTTGTGATACGTGGTCGCCCATTCGCGGAACTCCAGCATCTCTGGGAATTCGTAAGTCGTGTCGATGTGCAGAACCGGAAATGGCACGCGCCCAAAGAACGCTTTGCGCGCAAGCCAGATGAGTAGGCTGGAATCTTTTCCCATCGACCATGGCATGGCGATGTTCTTGAAGGCGTGGTACGCCTCGCGAAAAATGAAGAGGCTCTGATTTTCGAGGGTATCGAGGTGAGTGCGCGTTAACTCCGTCATGGCATTCGTGTAATGAAGCGGATCATGAATTTAGCCACAGATGAACACGGATTTACACAGATTCATGCTAGGTCTTCAGGCTGTTCCCTTTCGTAATCCGTGTTTCATCCGTGTCAATCCGTGGCTCGTTTTCCCTTGCGGGGAATGAGCGTGATCTTAACCTTTAGTTATGCCGGACACTCGCTCGACAGCGTACGATTCCAAAATCGAGGGCAACGTGATCTTTACGCGCTTCGATGCGGCGCTCAATTGGGTGCGGAAAAACTCGCTTTGGCCGATGCCGATGGGTCTGGCCTGTTGCGCAATCGAGTTGATGGCGACGGCTGCGTCGCGTTTCGACATCGCGCGCTTCGGGGCCGAGGTGATGCGCTTCTCACCGCGGCAATGCGACGTGATGATCGTAGCCGGCACTGTGACCTATAAAATGGCGCTGGCCGTGAAACGAATTTACGAGCAGATGCCGGAACCGAAATGGGTCATAGCGATGGGCGCCTGCGCATCCACCGGCGGCATGTATCGCTCCTACGCCGTCCTTCAAGGGATCGATCAGCTCATCCCGGTGGACGTTTACATTTCCGGTTGTCCGCCGCGTCCCGAAGCGTTGCTCGCTGGTCTGATGAAATTGCAGGAGAAAATTTCTCGCCAGAGTGCGTTCAGAGACCAGAAGCCTGAACTGGCAGAAAGACTCGAGGACGCCTTGGCATGAGATGCGTGTCATCCCGAGCAAAGCGAGGGATCTCGCACAGGGTCATTGCGCATTCGCGAGCCAATGAGTGCCAGTTACCTTCGAGTGCGAGATTCTTCGATCTGCTCAGAATGACCGAGTTTATGTTTATATGAGTGACACCCCGCTCGTCGATTCATTCAGCAAATCCTTTGGCCACACAATTCAGAACAAGACTGAATTTCGCGGCGAGATCACTTACACCATCGCGGCCAGCGATCTCCGGAAGATTGCGACGTTTTCCCGTGACGAACTTTCGTTGGATTATCTACTCGACATCACCAGCATCGACAATTTCGGCGAAGAGCCGCGATTCGAAATCGTTTATCACCTTTACTCGATGCCCCATGGCATTCATCTGCGCTTGAAACTCAAAGTCTCGGAGGATGTCGGCGCGGTCGATACCGTTTCCGATATCTGGCCGACGGCGAACTGGCACGAGCGCGAGATTTACGACATGATGGGAATCAAGTTCTACGGGCATCCCGATCTGCGGCGCATCTTGATGTGGGACGGCTATCCGTATTTCCCGCTGCTAAAAGATTTCCCTCTCGAAGGATTGCCGAGTGAAATGCCCGATGTCGCTTTCACCAAAGTCACGCCAATGGAAGGCGGACCGTTCGTGACCGTTCCCAGCACAGCCACATCAAAAGACCGCGAACCGCGCGCCCGGCCACCGGAACTGTAGCGGGAGCATCGATTGAAGGGTCTCATCTTGTTTGCTGTCATATCTGCGGTGGGAATGATTCACGCCGGAACATACGGTACTCTGTCTTTCAGTGACATCGATGAGCTGGTGCTTCAAAGAAAGGAGGATTTCGACAGGATTAAAGCAGACTTTGAAATTTTCGGAATCGGGGATGCCCGCATGATCAATCGCAGCGAAAATGTAAAACTGAACGGCACTCGAATGGGACCTTACAATTTTTTTATCAAGCCGAAAGGCACTCCCGATCCTTACTGCTATGAGCTCCGGATTGAGACGCGAGCGACGTTCATCGACAGCGCTGGGAATCAGGTCTCGCTGGCAAAAGCCGCGGATTTTCACGAACGGGTTACAGGGATAAAAATACGTCCCGTCGCCGCGGAAAA
>QHMS01000274.1 GCA_003217895.1 Verrucomicrobiota bacterium | reverse complement strand
AGGCTTCGTTGATCTCCTTAAACTTTTCTTCAGCGGCCTTTTTGTCCTTGGCTACGTCGGGATGATATTTGCGCGCCAGCTTGCGAAAGGCGCTGCGAATCTCCTCTTCGGTGGCCGTTTTCGATACACCGAGTGTCTCGTAATAATCTCGAAACTGTACCGGCATTTGCTCTCAAGCTTGTGCCTCCACTGGATTCGCGCAACTTTTTGAAAGGATGCGTGAGCTGGGAAAACTGGTCGTGATCATCGGTGTGATCACCACGTTCGTCGGGTTAGTGATGTGGAGCGGCTTCGCACCGAAGTGGCTGGGCCGCTTGCCCGGCGACATTCGAATCGAGCGCGAACATTCCGCGTTCTATTTTCCAATCGTCACCTGCATCGTCCTCAGCGTTATACTGAGTTTGCTCTTGTCGATCTTCTCAATCTTCCGGCGCTGATCTCACACGACGGCCACGACGGTTCACAAAGGCCGCGGACTAATTCTTCTTGATGTCCTCGGTGTCCCTTTGTGTCGTTCGTGTGAGATTCTGTCATGAACGAGGCCAAACAAATTGAATTGACTCGTCACGTCGCGCGCCTGCTGAAATGCCGGCGCTGTCCGCGCATGAAATCGACCCCGGTCTCCGGCGGCCCAATCGTGAGCGATGTGATCGTCATTGGCCAAGCGCCCGGGGTGCGGGAACCGGCTTTGCAAAGGCCGTTCGCGCATACTGCTGGCAAAACTCTCTTTCGCTGGTTCGAGGAATTCTGTGGGATGAACGAAGCCGCCGTCCGATCGAAGATTTATTTCGCTGCAGTCTGCCGGTGTTTTCCTGGGAAAAATTCCAGCGGCACGGATCGCGTTCCAATGCCAGATGAGGTTCGCAATTGCTCGTCGTGGATGGACAACGAAATTCAAATTCTGCGGCCCCGTCTCATCATTCCCGTAGGACGGCTGGCTATCATGCAATTCATCGACTGCGAAAAATTGGAGAAGGTGATCAGCTGCAAATTTCAAGTAGAACGTGCGGGGCATCATTTCGACGTAATTCCTTTGCCGCATCCGTCTGGTGCATCGCCCTGGCACAAGATTCCGCCCGGAAAAGAATTACTCCAACGCGCGCTTAGACTCATCGCGCGCCATCCTGCTGTAGCGGCGCTCTGAATTCGGCGTTGGACGTTGGGCGTTGGGCGTTGAACGTTTCGCAATGTCTTACGCGGTGCCAACTCGTGCTGAAATCCCCGATGCCGACAAATGGGACCTCACCCAGCTTTTCGCGAACGTGAGTAAATGGCAGGAAGATTTCACCTGGCTTCAGCGCGAGTACCCAAAACTTGAGCAGTGGAAGGGCAGGGTGGGGGAATCGGCGCAAAGCCTGGCCGCGGTTCTTGAATTCGAGAAGAGGCTCGAACTGAAAATGGAGCGCATCCATCACTACGCATCGCTGCAACTGGCTGAGGACAGCACGAACAGCGAATTCCTCGCGCGGATTGCGCAGGTTCAAAATCTGTTTACGAGGATCGGGGAATCCGCGGCGTTTGTTGTTCCGGAAATTCTAACGATCGACGACAAAAAGTTCGCGGAGCTCATCGCTGATCCAGCGCTAAGGGAGTGGAGAATCAAGTTGCGCAAAATTCGGCGGATGAGACCGCATGTGCTGTCCCTGCCCGAGGAACGCCTTCTCGCCCTCGGCAGCGTCGCGCTCAGCGGTTACGACGACACCTTCTCGCAGTTGACCGACGTGGACATGAAGTTCGGCGTGCTGATCGATGAGATCGGACGCGAAAGACCGCTGACTCAGAGCTCGTTCAGCTCATTCCTCGTCAAACGCGATCCCGAATTACGCAAGCGCGCCTTTCACCAGTTCTACGCTGAATTTCAAGATCATCAGTACACACTCGCCGCGGCACTTGCATATTCGGTCAAGGCGGATGCGTTTCGCGCCAGGGCAAGGCACTATTCATCGGCGCTCGAAGCTGCCCTGTTTCCAGATGATGTGCCGGTCGCAATCTATGACGGATTGATTCAAGCGGTTCGCGCGAATTTGAAACGACTCTTTCGATATTTTGATTTGCGCCGGCGCGCTCTGGGATTGCGCGAGCTGCATCTTTACGACACGTACGTGCCGCTGGTAGCGGAAATCGAGACGCAGTTCACATTTGATCGGGCGGCCGAAACAGTTTTGAGCGCGCTGGCTCCCCTCGGAACGGACTACGTCGATGTGCTGTCGGAAGGTTTGCGCTCGGGGCGCTGGTGTGATCGGTACGAAAACAAGGGCAAACGCAGCGGCGCGTTTTCATCCGGCAGCTACAGCGCGCCAGCGTACATCCTGATGAATTACAAGGAAGACGTCTTTTCCGATATTTACACGCTTGCGCATGAGGCTGGCCACTCCATGCACAGTTGGTTCTCGCAAAATTCGCAGCTATTTCAGGATTACGAGTATCCGATTTTTCTCGCTGAAGTGGCATCGACGTTCAACGAAGAGCTGCTCACGCATCATCTGCTCCAAACAACAACCGATCCGAAGATGCGCGCTTACATCGTGAACCGGCAGATCGATGAACTGCGCAGCACGCTGTTCCGGCAAACAATGTTTGCTGAATTCGAAAAAATTATTCACGCCATCGAGGAGAGCGGCGACGCGCTGACGCTCGACGTTTTCAAGGCGGAATACCACAAGCTGCTGAAGACCTATTTCGCCGAAAATTTCGTCCTCGATCCGGAGCTGGATCTGGAATGCCTGCGGATTCCGCATTTTTACCACGCGTTCTATGTCTATAAATATGCGACTGGAATCTCCGCTGCGGTGGCGCTTTCGCGGGGCGTGCTTTCCGGCGAGTCAGGAAGCGTGGATGCTTATCTAAACTTTCTGCGCTCGGGCGGTTCCAAGTTTCCGCTGGAGACATTGAAAGCGGCAGGCGTGGACATGACTACGCCTGCGCCCATCGAGACCACGTTGCATTTATTTGAACAGCGGCTCGACCAGCTCGAAGAGCTTTTGCTGTAGGCCTTGGGCTCACCCTTCGGCAATGCAACTGGACGGCGCTCAGCTTCTTCAGCGATTGAAACCGCTTTTCCTAGAGAATTTCGAAAAGTTCGGCGAGCTAGGCGCGGCTGTGTCAGTGTGGCAGAATGGAAAGCCAATCGTTGAGCTCTACGGCGGGTTTCGCGATGTGCATCGTGAAAAACCGTGGACAGCTGACACGCTAGTACTGGTCTGGTCGGCGACGAAGGGAATCGCCAGCGCGTGTGTCTTGCACGCGTTGCAAGAACATAAGATCGACATCAACCAACGCGTCGCCGAGTTCTGGCCCGAGTTTGCGGAGGCTGGCAAAGACAAAGTCACGCTCGCACAGTTGCTTTCGCATCAAGCCGGGCTTTGCGCTTTAGATCGGCCAGTCGACGTGCTCGACTACGACGCAGTGATTCGCGCGCTTGAGGCGCAAAAACCATTGTGGGCACCCGGGACCGCGCACGGTTACCACGCGCGCACGTTTGGATTTCTTCTCGATGAAGTCGTTCGCCGAATCGCCGGAAAGACGCTGTCGGATTACTGGCAGGAAAATCTTGCAAGACCGCTCAATCTCGATTTCTGGATCGGCCTTCCGAAAACCAAAAATTCGCGCGTGGCAACTATGTACGCCGCCAAGAGCGGCAAGTTCGCCACGGCGAATCCGTCCTGTGGCGGACCACCGGAGCCGAAAAACCGGCAGTCCGGCTCGGACTTTTATGATGACCTTGTTACACCAGGCACTTTGGCGCGCAAAACGTTTACGTCTCCGTACGGCCTGCATGTAATCAGCAAGATGAATGATCCTGCAATTCGCGCGCATCCGATTGTTTCCTTTGGCGGGATTGGGAGCGCATCGGCGCTCGCGAAATTTTATTCCATGCTCGCCAACGGCGGAAAGTTTGATGGCCAGACTTTCTTTTCAGAAAATGCAATCGCGTGGATGACAACGACGGTTACAGACGGCGTAGACCGCGTTTTTCAGATACCGACAGCATTTTCAGCTGGATTCATGAAAGATTCACGAAATGCAACGCGACGAATATTTGGCCCATCAGCAATTTCCTTTGGACATCCGGGCGCAGGCGGCAGCCATGCCTTTGCCGATCCGCAAAACAAAATCGCGTTCGCGTACGTGATGAATCAGATGGAGCAATCGCTTTTGCCTACCGAAAAATCGTTGCACCTTGTGGACGCAATTGGGGGGCAGACAGAAGTCCGCCCTAACATTGGAGAGCTATAAGACACGTCGCAGTTTGTAGATTAAATCCCCGTCGGCCCGCATTCCGTAGTCGCACGCGTACCGCATGCATTTTCTTGAAGGAGCTGCTAAGGCGGTCGGCTACGGTGTTGCCCATTCACCACGCGCGTCGCTCTGACCCGTGACATCCGCGCAATCCGCGGTTCGTAAGTCTACCACAAAATTTCCGCTTAACTTTCGCGACGGCTTTTACGCACTACTTCTGTGAAAAACAAACAAATCCAAAAAATAAAACAGAGGAATGACCTATAAAAACAAGAGTAACAGAAAATTTTTTGCCATGTCCGCCAAAATTTTCCGAAGGAAAGGATAAAGAGGAGCCACTATGAAAACAAAACCAACAGAAACTAAATTCGAATGCGCCTTTGGGCGAGTCAGACAGTTATTCAGCAGGGTAGCGTGGTTGGGAGCGGTTATTTTGATCTGCTCCAGTGCATCCGCGCAGAACCTGTTTGTGTCGGGAAAGAATCTCCCCACTAACGAGGGGCCTGGCGACGGCTACGGCGCGATCTTCAGGTTCACTTGGGACGGGGGACAAAGCGTCTTTGCCTCCGGCTTATATAAGCCCGGGAATCTTACC
Source organism: Verrucomicrobiota bacterium (assembly GCA_003217895.1). Classification (GTDB taxonomy): domain Bacteria; phylum Verrucomicrobiota; class Verrucomicrobiia; order Chthoniobacterales; family UBA10450; genus Udaeobacter. Next base: position 8,830 of record QHMS01000274.1, on the reverse strand, counting down.
TTGGACAGCGCGGGTAACCTGTTTTTCATGGATTACGTGATCCTGGAGGGCGGAGCCAGCGGTAATGCCGCCGTCTTTAAAATCACGCCAAATAGAACGCTGACCATCTTTGCCTTCGGGTTGAGTTACTCTTCCAAGCTGGCGGTTGACAAGGCGGGCAAACTGTTAGTGGCGGACTACGACGGCGGCATCATCTATCAATACAAGCCGAACGGCTTGCGAGCGAACTTTGCTTCGGGGTTGTACCATCCTTCAGGTATGGCCTTCGACAGCGCGGGCAACCTGTGGGTGGCGGATAACAGCATCGGTAACATTTATCAAGGTAGCATCTATGAATATAAGCCGAACGGAAAACGCGTTACCTTTGCCGCATTGGATCCGTCCGATCGCCCAGCCGGCCTGGCGTTCGACAGCATGGGCAATCTGTATATGGCGGATTTGGGTGGTAAGATCTATAAATATGATCTGAGCGCAGTGCTAAGTCCGCACGGGCGAACGACCTTTGGCTCCGTGCCGAAGGGCGCACAAAGTCTGACCTTTGACGGCGCAGGCAACTTGTTTGTCGTGGATGCCGGCGACGCGAGCGGCAAGGGCAATGCCGTCTATAAATTCACTCTGAAGGGAAAGCGAAGCACCTTCGCCTCCGGACAGGCTTCCAGCGAAACCTTTTCGCACATAGCCTTGCAGCCAATGCCAGTCTGTTGTCAATGAGTATCGCCCGAGGCGAAATGATTCGCAGATCTACAAAGTGAATCCGCAGCTCGCAGCCGGGGGCCCCCCGCCCCGGCTGTAGCTGCAATAGCAGATATCTGTGTGCAGCACCCGCTCGGGTAAAGTTCCGCGACGGTTCGTACGGATAACACGGATCAAGACATCATTGAGAAGAGGCTGGGAAGGCGGGACCGCAGCGGCCTTTCCAACAAAAGACAACGAAGATAACGACGCTTTCGATCTCGTACAAAGTGGAAGCTTTGTTTTCTTTGTTATCTTCTGTTAGAAGATTCGTTTCTCGTATCCGAGAGATCCGCTGCCTGCCGACCGTAGCTCCAACGCGACGGCTAGTAATCGACAATTCTATTCTCACAAAAGTAACCAAGGGAACAAGGATCAATTCCGATCTGACTTAATTGCGGACAACCTTCGCTGCGTTCGTCTTGCCAGCCGCCGGACTATTCGCCCATAATTGTCACGAAGATTTTTCGCCGGTGCGGGGCGCGCCGGTGTTCGAAGAGGAAAATGCCTTGCCAGGTTCCAAGCTGCATTTTTCCGTTGGCAATGGGCACGGTCTCGCTGGTGTGGGTCAGGACCATGCGGATGTGCGATGGCATGTCATCGCTGCCTTCGGAGCCGTGGGTGAAGTAATCGGCGTCCTCGGGCACGAGTCGATTGAAGAATTCTTCTAGGTCCTCGCGCGCAGTTGGATCAGCATTCTCCATGATGACAATGCTACAACTGGTGTGCTGGGCAAAAACGGTCACTGTCCCATTTCGAACGCCACTCTTGTTGATCTTGCGCTGAATTTCGTCAGTGATGTCGTACGTGCCCTTGCCGCTTGTTTGGATGGAAAAATGGCCAGTTTCAACGCGCACAGGTAAAAAGTCGTGCGTTACGGGTTCGGCTTGGGCGGCTGGTAAAGATCTGGGATCGACGCGATGAGAGACGGGGACAACTGCCTGAGTTTCAGTTGTTCGGTGAGAAATTGAATGCGGTCTCGGCGCGCTTCGGCATTGAGAGCGTGCGGCGCGTCGTAAATCTTGAGGCCTTTCGGCTCACTAACGAGTTTTTCATATGCGCGGATGCGTTCAGGGGTAAAGAATTTTTCCTTCCCGTATTGGAGAAACAGAAAGGCCGGGGCCGCGTGTGCGATATAATTGCCCGGGTCGATCCAGGCGTACTTCTTCACGAAAGCGTCGTATCTTTGTTGGCCGACCTTCTGTCGGTGTTCCTGCTCTTCTTTGGATTGAAGGTCAACTTCATCCGACAACGATCCGGCCATTAACGCAAACGCCTTGAATCGTCGATCAGTTCCGCTCAGGATCGCGCCAACCGAGGCATGGTAACTATGGCCGACAAAGGCGATGCGCTTCGGGTCGACGTCGCCGCGCGCGAGCAATAAATCGAGCCCGCGACGTATATCGACCACCGCCTGTACCATGTCAGTGATCTGTTGCTCGTTCAGAGGCTCATTGTTCGTAACGTGACCGGGACGTGCCACGGGTCCGTCGGGCAAAAGTGACACCACCTCAGCCTGTGCCAGAACAGTCGCTTCATCGAGAAACTCTTTGCGGTTGCGCACGGGAGAGTTTTCCCAATACCAATGGCCCCAAATCACCGCCGGAAATGGGCCTTTGCCTTTTGGCACTACCAGATAGGCGGGTACGATACCACCCTTAGGGCTCGCATAGGTGATGTCGTAGATAGTGGCGTACTCGCGATATTGGATGCCAATCTGTTTCATTTCGATCGGTGTCTTTCGATCGTACTCAAAGTGACGCACTATCTCGGCGTCTTGCGCGACCGCGTGAGTTGTCCCGGCCGGAGCAACCCCGATGAGAGTGATCAGTTGAGAAATGGCAAACGATCGTTTCACGGGAGCGAGATCCTCAAGGTCAGATTTCCGCGGATGCAGAGCGCCCTATTGAATTACCACTGGCAGTCGAGCTAGTCGAGCGTTGATCTCCGCGTCCGCCAGTGGCCTAATGAGTTAATGCGAGGCGACCTGGACCGCGTGCTGTTTGATGAGCCGGCGATCAACCGGCGGCTTGATGAGCTTGCGCAGCAGATTTCGAACGATTATCGCGACCGCGAATTGACCGCAATCGCGGTCCTAACCGGCAGCCTGATGTTCATGGCGGATTTGCTTCGGCGTGTTTCGCTCCCAGTCAAATTGGATTGCCTGAGTGTCGCGAGTTATCACGGAAAAGCGCACACCATGGGTAAGGTAACTTTCAAGGAGGTCACGCTTCCCGACGTCGGTGATCGAGATATTCTAATTGTGGATGATATCCTGGACAGCGGCCACACGCTGGCAGCGGTCCGCGAGAAATTGGAATCGGCCAAGCCACGGAGCATTCGGGTGTGCGTGCTGCTCAGCAAGAAGAAACAACGCGCCCGGCATGTCGATGCAGATTATGTCGGATTTGAAATCGAAGATGAATTTGTCGTCGGTTACGGGCTCGATTTCAGGGGACGTTATCGCAACCTTCCTTATATTGGGGTGCTGAGAAGGGAGTTGCTGAAGGGTGAGGGCATGAAAGGCGCATGGTGAATGCGATGAAAGTGCGAGTGCAGTTTTACGCGCAATTGCGCGATCTGATTGGAATGCGTGAGTTGGAAGTGGATCTTGCCGAAGGCGCGAGTGTGCGGGAATTGCTCGACCAAATCTATGCGAAACAACCTGCGCTTCGCTCCCATGACAAGAGAATTTTAATCGGCGCGGACTTGGAATTCGTTGATCGCAACCACAAATTGAAACCGGGCGAAGAGATTGCCATCATGCCGCCGATGCAAGGTGGATAACTGTAGCCCTCGTCTGTGGGCGACGTGCACGCTTCGCACAGCGAAGCGACTACAGAGTCAATCCCTGAAATTTCTGAAATTGGTGGCCACGCCGAAGTCGCGGCTGCGCACGAATTGAATCACCGCTTGTAGCTCGTCTTTCTTTTTTCCCGTGACCCGAATTTGCCGGTCCTGCAACTGGCTTTGCACCTTGAAGCCCTGGGATTTAATTGCCTGAATAATTTCTTTGGCCTTATCTCCTTCCAAGCCCTGCCGAATTTGCAATTCCTGCCGGGCGTGACCGATGGATGAAATGGCTGGCTCATCCTGTTCGATGTTGCGCAGATCGACGCCGCGCTTGGAAAGTTTGCCGATCAGAATTTCGCGTAACCCGCGGAGGTGACCAGTATCGTCGGCGGTGAGGGTGACCTTGTCTTTTTCGGGAAGAATTTCGGCGGAAACGCCCTTGAAATCGAAGCGAGTGGCCAGTTCTTTTCGCGCCTGATTAATCGCATTATCGATCTCTTGCGTGTCTACTTCTGAAACGATATCAAACGAAGGCATGGGTAATTTCAAATTTCAGATTTTAAATTCGTCAAATCATTTCGCCTTGCGGACTAGCTTTCATGATTCTCACGTTGCCCTCTTTCGTGCGCATCATCACTGTGGCGTCGCCTCCGCGTTGGATTAATATGTCGATCTTTGAGATCTCTTTGGTCTCGCGCTCTGCTGGGTTCTCGAAATCATTTCCAATTTTTCCGCGCCCTGTCTCTGCAACCAGATGGCAAACAACATCAATTGGAAGGAACGCCCAGGCATTTCCGCGCTTGATATTTGCTTTGATTGAAAGTTTTCCTGACTCCCACCAATCGTAAGCAAGGGTGAGCGTGCCGCGATCCAGCGTGAGCGCGACATTGCCAAAGCAGTTGCGAGCAAACATTCGCCCACTCCCCAGTCGGGCGAGCACCCTCTGGCCGCGCATTCCGTCCACCAAAACTTCGCCAGCGCCTAATTCCAGGTGCGCCAGGTTGGCCGTTGCCGGGATAACGATGGTGTAATCGACTGTGCCTGAACGATCGGACAGGGACCATTTCGGTTTGGGCAGGCATTTGGTGTTGATTGAGACGGAGCCTGGCTGGATCGAGACATCGACCGCGATCTGTTTCAGTCGCTGGCGAGTGTACGCTCGCTTGACGGCGTGCACCCGCATCTCGTTTGTGTTCGAACCGTAAACGAAGACTGCGCCCTCGCCGTTGATAACTGTGACGTTTGCGGTCGATTCAATCGTATAGGTTTGCTCAAACGTTTCCTCCAGCGGGCGATGCGCCGCGGACCCGCAGCCCGAAAGTGCTGACAACAATGCAGTTGATAAGAGTCGAACGCCTTGTTGATTAATAGCTGCTAATCGCACGCACAAACTCCATCAGCGCATGTCCGTTGGTGATCAAGGGAAGAAATGCCGTCAGCGCAAGAACTGCCCAAAGCGAGATTTCACCCCAAAAATCCTGGCGTGCTTCGCTTTTGTAATAATCGCCTGTGATATTCCAGAACGATCGTGCACGAGTGTGCACATAATGTGCGCTCGACCCCTCGAATGCGACGGAATGATAATTGTAATCCGTGACCGGGAAGCGTCGGCTTCTGCACTTGTCACCGTCGAATGACTCGCAGCGGCGAGAACGAATGAGTATTGGGAATGTCGGTTTCATAATTTTTTGTTTTCTATGAGATGCGCCGCACGCCCGAATTGGATTCAAAAATTATCGTAGCGCATGCGTCTCGCCCGCCGCGGCGGGCCGGAGGCTCGCTCTACTTTGAGCCCGTTGAGCCCGCGCTTCGCCCTAAAGCAGGGTTTGCCCGCGCGTATTCCTTCTCATAATATCGCTCCCGGAAATTGTGTGGAAGCTGTCTCGATCTTGGTGGCAGGGGCTGTTCATCATCGCAGCGGTTGCGGCTACAACCGTTCTCACGTTGATTTCTCTCCGCGATTTCCAGCGCAAAGCTGTACCGCCAGAGAATCGCCCCATCCAATCGCAGATCGCCGGGTACGCGAGTTCGAATGCCTGCCGCTCGTGTCATCCCGGAAATTATGCGAGCTGGCACGCATCTTTTCATCGCACCATGACGCAGGTGGCAACGCCGCAAAGTTTGCCGCCTGACATGGATGGACTCGAGCTTGCATACAACGGGCGCGAATACAAAGCAGAGCGTCGCGGCGACAAGTTCTTTCTGCGCACGCGAACCGAAGGCGGTAGCTATGGTGAACTCCAGCAAGTCGTAATTGTGACCGGCTCGCACAATCTGCAAATCCTTTGGTTGGAGACCGGGCAGGGTCGGACCCTGCAGCAATTTCCCTTCGGTTACATCGTCGCTGAGAAAATGTGGGCGCCAGTAAATGATACCTTCCTGCTTCCGTCGAATATGAAGGAATACTATTCTACAGGCGCTTGGAATGGCGCGTGCATGGATTGTCATGTCACTCAGGGGCAATCGCGGTTTATCTCAGGGTTCAAGTGGGATTCGCAGGTGGCTGAGTTCGGGATCGCGTGCGAAGCGTGCCACAGCGAGGGGCGCGAGCACATCGAGCGCAACCGTAATCCCCTTCGCCGCTTCAAAATCCATCTCACAACGAGGTCGGACTCGACAGTCACCAATCCGGCAAATTTGAAAGGTCCGGAATCCGGGCTGACCTGCGGCCAATGCCACAGCGTCTGGGCTTTCAATGATATGACGGATAAGATCGATTTCAATCGACACGGCGCTGCTTTCCGTCCTGGTGCCGGCGATCTCTCGCAGCGCTTCGTAATCCAACCCAACGCTCCGGATCACCCTGAACAAAAGGATTTCATTCGCCGGACCGAACCGGATTTCTTTCACAACAGATTCTGGGGCGACGGGATGATTCGGGTGACCGGGCGCGAATTCAACGGCGTACAGGCCTCGCCGTGTTTTCGCGGCGGCGAGTTCTCCTGCATTTCATGCCACGAGATGCACCTTGACTCGCCCGGCCAAACCGATGCGAAAACGTGGGCGCGCACCGATCAGTTACGACCCAAGATGGATTCCGACTTCGCTTGCTTGCAATGTCACAAAGACATCAGCTCCAGACTCGTCGCACACACGCATCATCCCGCGGAATCATCCGGCAGCCGCTGTTACAACTGCCACATGCCGCGCACGACGTACGGGCTGCTGCACGCGATGCGCAGCCATCAGGTCTCGTCGCCCAACGTGCAGGAGAGCATTGCTTACGCACGGCCGAACGCTTGCAACCTCTGCCATCTCGATCAAACGCTCGCGTGGGCTGCCCAGAATTTGCACGCGTGGTACAACCAACCTGTGCCGGAACTTTCCGAGGATGATCGCATGATCGCTGCGGCCGTGCAGTGGATCTTGAAAGGCGATGCCGGGCAACGCGCGCTCATTGCGTGGGGCATGGGCTGGGAGAGCGCGCAAAAAGTCGCCGGCCGGGACTGGCTGTATCCTTACCTCATCTACACGTTGACCGACTCTTACGCCGCAGTGCGTTTCGATGCGTGGAAATCGCTCCGAACACTGCCCGGGTTCTCCGACTTTTCGTTTATCTACACCGCGCCTGATCAAACTCTGGGCGAAGCGGCAACGCGCGCTTATGAAAAGTGGCTGCGCGAAGTGCGCAATGTGAATGCAGTCTATCGGCAGGAAACGGCCATCGATTCGGACGGCCGGATTCACCGGGACGTTTTCCAGCGATTGCGGAGCGCGCGCGACGAGAAACCAATTTTTCTTGCAGAATGAGTCATCCTTCAAAACATGCGCTGCCCGGAGCGCAGTTGGCTGACCGCAATTTGCGGTTCGGTTGGTGGTCACTTCTCGTCTTTCTATCGCTGGGGGCGGTTCTCGAAGCGCTGCACGGTTTCAAGATCGGATGGTATATCGATGTCGGAAATGATACGCGGCGACTCATGTTCACATTGGCCCACGCCCACGGAACCTTGCTCGCGCTGGTGAACATCGTTGCCGGTTTGAGCGTGCGAATAGTGGAGCGCTTCACGCTCAGGTCCTCGGTTTCTTTCGCATTAATTTGGGCTGCGATCCTTTTGCCGGCCGGCTTTTTCCTCGGCGGAATTGTGATATACGACGGCGACCCGGGCCTGGGTGTCTGGCTGGTGCCCGTAGGCGCGGCATTATTGTTCTACAGCATCGCGCGAATCGCCTTCGATTTATCCAGACGGAAATAAGGTCGCTGCTATATCCAGAGCGTGCGATCGAAGGTGCGGTACTGAATTGCTTCGCTGACGTGCTCGGGAGCGATGTCGTTTTTGCCGTCGAGATCGGCAATCGTGCGCGAGACTTTCAGGATGCGATCGTAAGCGCGGGCGCTTAAATTGAGTTCGCTCATCGCCACGCGAATCAATTCCTGCGAATCCTGACTGAGTTTGCAGTGCTGTTTCAGCTGGCGCGTGGCCATGCGTGCGTTGCAATTTACTTTCGAGTCGTTGCGAAAACGCTCTTGCTGGCGTTCACGCGAGCGGACGGCGCGCTCGCGAATCGCAGCGGAAGGTTCCTCTGCGCGTTCGCTGGCGACGTCGCGGTACTCGACGGCCGGCACTTCGATGTGCAGATCAATGCGGTCGAGCAACGGGCCCGAAATACGTTGGCGATATCGCTGCACCTGTACCGGGCCGCAACGGCATTCGCGTTTAAGATCGGCAAAATACCCGCATGGGCACGGATTCATGGCTGCGACCAGCATGAACTCGGACGGAAACGTGACGCTGCCTGCCGCGCGCGACACAGTGACTTTCCCGTCCTCAAGCGGCTGGCGCATCACCTCTAATGCGGATCTTTTGAATTCCGGCAGTTCATCGAGAAAAAGAACGCCGTTATGCGCCAGGCTTACTTCACCCGGATTTGGAAACGTTCCGCCGCCGAGCAGACCAATATCGCTGATAGTGTGATGGGGCGGGCGAAACGGTCGCGTAGAAACGAAGGATTGTTCGGTATCGAGCAAGCCGGCGATGCTGTGAATCTTTGTTGTCTCAATCGCTTCTTCGAGCGAGAGCGGCGGAATGATGGTCGGGATGCGTTTGGCCAGCATCGATTTGCCCGAGCCAGGCGGACCGATCATCAACACGTTGTGACCACCAGCGACAGCTACCTCGATCGCTCGCTTCACGTGTCCCTGGCCTTTTACGTCGCTAAAATCGACGTCGTAACTTTGATGCGTGGCGAAAAATTTGCTCAGATCAGCGCGCGTGGGAAGCAGGGCAATTTCGCCGCGCAAAAACGCAAATGTCTGCCGCAGATTTTGCACACCATACATGTCGATCTTATCGACCATCGCGGCTTC
>QHMS01000026.1 GCA_003217895.1 Verrucomicrobiota bacterium | reverse complement strand
TGCCCTGGCGTCAATCGCGCAAAAGCTCGACTCAAGCCCCGAGGCGATCATGCGTATGAACAACCTCGATTCCACATTGATCCGGCCGGGAGAAAAGCTGCTGGTACCACAGCTGAATTTTACAATCACCATTGACGTTCCGGGCAATCGCGTGGTTCTGCACGATAGCCGTGGGTTTTTTACTCAATATCCGATCATCTCCGTGCATTTGCCGCCGACGCGAAGATCGGAGATTGACACGAAAGTGACGACGAAATCCTCTTGGGAAGACGGCAAACCGGTGCAGGCCGCTGGTGCAATGCAGAATAAAGGCGCGCCGCGAATCGAACTGGGTCATCCCGGCTATGTGCTTTACGGAGTCGGCGAACAAAGGCAGGCGAGCACTTCCGAAATTGCTGTCTCGACGGATGACAACGGGCAAACCACGAACTCTCTCGATGCAAATCGTCCGGCTCAAGGAATTGCCATGATGAAAGAGGATATTGCCGACATCGCTCTGCTCAGTCGCAAGGGAACGCCAGTAACGATCATTCTTAATCAGGACTCGTCACCTTGAGAACGACACGGAAACGCGCTTTGCCGCTCATCATCCGATCATAAGCTTCGGCGGCTCGTTCCAGCGGAAAAATTTCATTCATCGAATGCACGCCACCCGAAACGCTGAAGTTCAAGGTATCCTGTGAATCGATTGACGTTCCCGAGTACCAGCCTTTCACGGAGCGCTGGCCAATGATGAGCAGAAATGGATCAACAGAAAGCGGGCCAGCCGCGCCGATCACCATGAGCACACCGTTCGGCGTGAGTCCACCGAGCACGGCCGTCATTGCATCGGAGTTCGTCACGGTCGCGATCACAACTTGTGCGCCGCCGAGCTTGTTCAGTTCCGCCGCCGGATCCGATGCCCGGCTATCGATGTAATGATGGGCGCCGAGTTTTTTGGCGAATGCTTCCTTGTCTTTTCCGCGTGCGATGGCGACGGTTTTGAATCCCATCCTGGCTGCGTACTGCACGCCGAGATGACCGAGTCCGCCGATCCCGAGCACCGCCACGACATCGCCGCCTCGCGCGCCGCTGTTTCGCAGCGCGTTGAAAGTCGTCACGCCCGCGCACATCAGAGGCGCGCCGTCCACTGCAGAGAGCTCCTCAGGCACAAGCGCCAACGCTTCCGCAGGCGCAACCATGTATTCGGCGTAGCCACCGTCGAATGAAATTCCGGTGGTAAGCAGCGCCACGGTGCAAGCAAAGAATTCGCCGCGCCGGCAATGGTCGCAATAACCACAGTTACCGCCGTGCCAGCCGACCCCGACGCGCTGGCCACGTTTCCATGGCTGCACTCCCTGGCCCACAAAGTCGACAGTTCCGATGACTTCGTGTCCGGGCACACGTGGATATTGAATACCGGGCCACTGGCCTTCCTTGACCAACGAATCGCTGTGACAAACACCACACGCATCAACCTTGACCCGCACCCAGCCCGGCTGCGGCTCGGGAATATCTCGCTCGACCAATTCGAGCGCCCCGCCAGCTCGCGAGACTTGAACTGCCCGCATCGTTTTAGCCATATCCGCAGATTACACAGATTCACGCAGATTTCTCAGCGAAGATACTTCGCACCTTAAATCTTAATCTGTGCAAATCTGCGAAGTCTGTGGACTAAAGTTTTTCCTGCTTTCCTGGCGTCCAGATTCGATTGAAGTGCATGAAAACAGCGCAGTTGCCCGATGGCCAGCGCGTTCCCGTGCTGGGTCAGGGCACGTGGAACATGGGTGAAAAGAAAAGCGCGCACACGAATGAAGTCGCGGCGTTGCGTTTGGGAATTGATCTCGGGATGACGTTGATCGATACCGCGGAAATGTATGGCGACGGCGGCGCCGAAAAAGTCGTGGGAGACGCAATCGAGGGTCAGCGCGACCGCGTGTTTATCGTCACCAAAGCGTATCCGCACAACGCGTCACGCACAGAATTGCCAAAAGCGTGCGAACGCAGTCTCCGGCGTCTCCGGATCGAGACGATCGATCTTTATCTGTTGCACTGGCGCGAGAAGACGCCACCGCTCGAGGAAACGGTGGAAGCATTCGTAAAACTTCGTTCTGCGGGAAAGATCAAACGCTGGGGCGTTTCAAACTTCGATGTCGATGACGTGAAAGAGTTGTGGTCAGTCAAGAACGGCTCAAATTGCGCCGCGAATCAGGTGCTCTACAACCTCGAAAACCGCGAGATCGAATTCGATCTCTTGCCTTTTCTTACTTCAAACATCAAACCTCAGCCGAGCGAGCGGGGTGAGCGAGACAGAAGGCAAAGCCGCGAGGGCAGCGGCGAGCGAGCGCGGGCAGCGAGCGAGTTTCAAACATCATACATTCCCGTAATGGCTTATTCTCCGGTCGGCCACGGCCGCGGCCTGCTCGAGAACGCGACGCTGAAGAAAATTGCCAGGCGCCACGATGCTACGACCGCACAGATTGCACTCGCCTGGGTGCTGCGTCAGCCGGATGTCATTGCGATTCCAAAAGCAAGCGACAAGCAGCACGTGAGCGACAATGCGCGATCGAGCAATATCAAATTGACCAAAGACGATCTCGCCGAGCTCGATAAAGAATTCCCGCCTCCGAAATCTAAAAAGCCGTTACCGATGCTCTGACAACAGACAATGGATCACCGATCACTGATCACTCCTCATCGGGGCCGTGACCCTGCTCATGGCCATTTTCCCATTGACCTTCGTGAGCAAGTTCGTCGCGATCCTCGCCGTGAGATTTCTTCCATTTCATTTTCCATTTCCCGTGCTTGAACTTCACGACCGGGATCCAGGTTTCATTGTGGCGAGGCGTTGGTTCCAAGTACGCTAAGTTCGGATCGGATATCCCGAGCGTGTTGAGCGTGCTTGTGTCCAGATGACCCGTGGGCGGAAGTCCCGAATCGAATTGGAACGTGCGCAGAGCGAACGCTGTGCGCCGACCATGCCTGCCATCGGCGCGGCCCTGATAATATCCGCGACTGATCAGTTGTTGTTGCACTTCCGCGAGCACCATGCGCCGATTCATTCGAGGCTGCGCCGGTTGATGACCAGCATTCGATAAAGCCGGGTTCATTTCGAGTTGCTGAGTTATTTCTGCTTGGCGATCCGACGCGCGCGGCGGCTGCTGCACTGAATTCTGATCGACCCGAGGCGTTTCAACAGGACGAACCGCATTCGTGTTCTGCTGAGCGACGGCAGGCTTGGATTGCGATGACGCGGCCACATTCGAATTGACGTTGAGAGAGCGGAGTGTTTCTGGATTCATCTCACCGGTGACTTGCAGACCGTTGCGAATCTGGTAACGCCGAACCGCGGCCGTGGTCTCCGCGCTTTTCTCGCCAGTCACGTTACCGTAGTAAAACCCTTGATCTTTGAGAGCTTGCTGCACCGATTGAACGGTCTGATCAGCGCGCGCCGCGCCCGTGACGAACAGAGCAACGATGAAATAAACAATTCTTCGTTTCATCTCCGGAGATTTTGTACTTGGGATTCGTGCGCGCCCGCTTTAGTGCGCGTCACGTCATGTTTCTGGGGAGCGCACGCCTCTGGCGTGCTGGCGAATGTCACCAGGCGTTCGCGAACTTTTCTTTGGAGAGATCACTTTGCATGGAAACAAGGCTCAGGGGGAAGTTCGTTGCGGCGGAACGCCGCAACCAGCACGCGGAACGCGTGCGCTCCCCAACCCTGTGCGGGCGTCACGGCGCCTGGCAATAGCGCACCCGTGCGAACGTAGATTTGGTAGTGTTCGTTGACCTGCGGCCGGTTGATCTTGGCGCTGCTGTTCACATTAATGAGAAGACGGCCCGCAGGGCCGTGGCTACAGCGGGCGTCTTTATTCAATTCGGTCTAGTGAAGTCCGGCAAGCAAATGCCGACCCGATCAGCCGCCGGTTTTTGCTTGTGTGACGTAAGCTTTGACGCTGTCCAAATCAACGCCGCGAACTGTGCCGATGAGGGCGCCGCCGCGATTATAAACATTCACCTGTGGAATGGAGTTAACATGGAATTGCTGCGCCACGGGCGTCCCCCACCTGACGATGT
>QHMS01000025.1 GCA_003217895.1 Verrucomicrobiota bacterium | reverse complement strand
ACGGAGGAAGGCCTTGCGTCACGGCTCCGTGAAAATCTGGATCGCCCCATGGACCGCTCGTGTCGTACACGCGCACCGGCTCGTTCACCTCAATCTCCCCACTCATCGATTTCGTCGGCGCGAGTGCGATTTCGCGAAAAGGCACGCGAATGTCGGGATGAATTTTGCCGCTGCCGTAAACCTTTTGTGAATTCGGAAGCTGCCCGTTAGTTGAGCCCATAAGAAAAAATCTCGAAACCAGGAAGCCACGAAGTAAATCCAACCAGAAACTCTTTTCCTGGTTTCCTGGGTTCCTGATTAATTCTGTTCATAATGCCATGCGCGGAAATCGCATGGCTGAAATTGCCAGTCCGGCATCGGACCCTCGCTCCCTTCGGCGGCATTACCCGCATCAGGTTCAAGGGGTTCGTCTTTGCGACGTCTCAGCCAAGCGGCTCCCCCGCATTTTCTTTGTCGGTCAGAATAAGACTCACGCGAGCGAAGTCAATGGTAGGACATCGTCCGGCGATGTAGCCACACTGCTAACGGGAATCTATCCTCCAGCTGGTGCCTCTTTCAAGTTGGTGTGAAAGATGGCCTGCCATTCTCCCTTCTGTTTCTTCCAGACGGACGCGGCGTTGTAGGTTCCGGATTGATCTTTCGCGTCGTATGTGCCTTCCACTTTCACCTTGTAAGTCGAGATAACCGTGTCCGACCCGTACGACGTAACCTTGTACTCGCTGATCGCGAACGATTTCATGTCCCACTTCTGCATATCCGCCAATTCCTTTTGCATGTCGGACATGCCTTCAGCGTAAACAGCCACGACGTTTGCGGCGACGAGCTTCTTGAAGTCGTCCGGCTTTTTGTCCTTAAACGCCTGCCAGGCTGCTTTCTCTTTTTCCTGCAGTGCATTGTCGTTTGTCGCGGCGGTCGAAATGGCAACCGTCGCCAATAACGCGATGATCGTAGAGCTGATATATTTTTTCATTGTGTCCTTTCGTCGAAGTTGAGTAATTCGGTCATCCTGATGTATTCGAGGCGCAAGGTAAAGGCCAAACGCTATCTGCAGCCGATATCGCTGCTTGAGATTTTAGTCGGCAGGCAAGATGCCGGCCGGCCCCACAGCCAAGATGGCTGTGCTCCGTCACGGAACGATCGGCGCAGATTCGAGTGATGATCGTTTCGAAGGAGTCGATGTCTGCCGCGGGGAAGCAAACGCGGATTTCCCAACCAAGTTGATTAAACTTGCATCCGCTTCCTTCATCTGCCCTTCCTGATTAACGGGTTCGATGGGTACCGACTTGGTTTGCTTGCGATAATCCGCCACGAGCATTGGCGGCTGCTTCTTCACGGCCAACGTCCGGTAATTTTCGATTCCCATGCCGATGGCTCCCGCCAGCTTGCCGCGCCAATCTTTGTTCGCAATTAATTTGCATTCGCCGCGCTCAGTCAGGAAGCCTCCTTCAATCAGCACAGCCGGCACCTTTGTCAGACGCAGGACAGCGAAGCGGGCGCGTTTGATGCCGCGGTCGTACTCGGGAATATGACCGAGGACGGAATGATAAATGCAAGCCGAGAGCGCCATGCTTTGCGCATCGACCGCACTACCGGGTTGCATACCATATGAGGTTGAAGTCAGCGCAGTATCAGATGTGGACGGCGCGCCGCGCGGAGTGAATGAGAAAATTTCAAAACCGGTAGCGTTTGGATTGTCGCTGGTCGCATTGAAATGGATGCTGACGAAAATCGAATTAGGCGCGGCGTTGGCAATCTTTGCGCGCACTTCCAGCGGCACAAAATAATCCCCCTCGCGGGTCATGATCACCCGCAAGCCATTCGCCTGCAAAAGCGGGCGCAGCTTTCGAGCCACGTCGAGCGCGAAATCTTTTTCGCTTCCGTAATGGCTCACCTGGCCTTTGTCGTACCCACCATGACCGGGATCCAAAACGACTGTTTGGACGTTACCAACGTTTGAAACACGCTGCGGGCGCACCAACGGCTCGATGGTTTTGGCGACGTCTGTGCGCGAGACCAGATATTTTCCCTCCTGCTCGATTAATGGAAAACACAACCAACTGCGCGCGCCGTTAATCATCGCCTCGCGGCTGCCACTGACAAATTCGAGCGGATTTTTGACTGTCTCAAATCGCATTTTCTCACCCTGAGCAACGACGCCTGCCGGCAAACCGTAAAACCTCGAAATATTTTCAACTGTCAGATAATCGTGACCGCTTACTTTGATGATATGCCAGTCGTCACCAGCAAATGTCGTTGTTTGCGCCAGGGCGATCCCGCCCGTGAGTAATGCCAGGTTCAACCAACGTCGCACCGTTCCAATCATCTCCGCGCTAGGGTATCAAAAGACTCCTGCAATCTCAAATCGCGTGGACATGCAGCCGCGTGTGCGCCGGCTCGCGCCGTAATAAATTGAAGTTTACTTCAAAGTTAATTTGACTCGGCGTATTTTTTTGGTAAAACCCCGGAAATGTTTTTACCTGCTCGACGTGTTTTCGGTGTCTGGATTGCATTAGCCATGGTCGGCATCGCGCCTTTATCTGCCATCGCAGTTTCCCCCGCTCACAAAAAATTTCCAAAATCGTGCGTCTGGCGCGTGACCAACGCCAAAGCACCATTTTACCTGGTGGGTTCAATTCATGCGCTCAGCAAAAGTGATTATCCGCTCCCCGTGCCATACGAAATCGCGCTAAGAAACAGCAAGCGCTTCGTTTTCGAATTCGATCCGAATCGTGGCGCCGAGTTCGAAAGGAGATTTGAAGCTGCCGCCAAGTATCCGTCGGGTACCGACATCCGCTCCAAGATTGATCCACAACTTCTGGCTTGGCTTCGCAAAAACATTTTCACTGTTAAAGCCGACTCCCGCCGCGGAAAGCGCGCAGGAGTTGCAGGTTTCGACAGCGAATTCTGTTACAAGCCGTGGTGGATTGCACAGCACCTCGCCGCGCCGGCCAGCTACAGCAAGAGTTCCGCCTCGCATGGCTTGGACAATTATTTCGTGGACCATGCGAAAATGACGAGAAAAGAGATAGGAGGCCTCGAGTCCGTTGATGAACATGTGGCGGTTCTCGGCGGATTGTCAGATCGCGACAGCGAATTCATGCTACGGGACGCGCTTACTCAGCCGCCGGACGGCCAAAAGGACTTCAGCAGGATGTACAAAGCATGGCGCAGAGGCGATATCGATACGCTTTGGGCCGGTGACGCGCGATTGCGCAACGAGGCGCCCAGGATTGCGGCCCGGCTTGTTGAAAATCGTAACGTGAAATGGGTTCCGCGCATCGAGGCCGAACTGAAAACTGGCAAACCGACAGCGATTGTTGCCGGCGCGCTTCATTTCGCCGGTCCCCGCGGTGTCATCGCGCTGTTACAGGCGCGCGGCTACCAAATCGAGCAACTGTAACCCTATTTCTGAGTAGCGGTCGCCGCGGCGACCTGGTTTCGGCGTCGCGCCGAAACAATCTTCCCCTCTTTCGTGATTTTCGAGGGGGGCGAAGTGCCAAATCCAGAAAAAGGTCGCCATCGCGGGACGCGTGCGCTACCCGGAAACGCTACTGCCGCTTCAACGGAAGCGCGTTTGAAAGGTCTAATTCGCATTAGACAATACGGAGCCACATTGCCTGTTCACAAACTATGAAGCTATTCATCCCGATCATCATTTCGATTTTTTGTGTATTCAACGTGCGCGCTGCGACGCAGCCGCAGACCGAGCAAAATCCGCCGCCAATTGATCCAAAGAACATGGATACGTCGGTCAAACCCGGCGACGATTTCTTCCGCTACGCCAACGGCGCGTGGGTCAAGCGCACCGAGA
>QHMS01000024.1 GCA_003217895.1 Verrucomicrobiota bacterium | reverse complement strand
GGTTTGGGCGTATCTCGCCGACAAATGTACGATGAAGATCGCGGCCGCACGTTAAAGTGTGGCCTGTAATCTCCAGCCAATTCTAGTCGGACAGTGTTGAGATAAGTGGGATGCAACCGTGAGCTGTATTATGGCGAATAAGAGAACCGGGCTTGGTAGCCGACGTTACATCGGAACATTTCTCGCTGTTGTGTTGGTTTTTCTCCTTGCATGTACCAAGGAGAAGGAGGAGCCATCGGCTTCTGTTCCAGCCGACTGCCAACAGTTTCTCGACAACTATTTTGGCGCATGGAAATCAAAAAATCTCGCTACGTTGCAGGCCCTTTGTTATTACCTATCGCCCGCGGACCGGTCACGACTTCCTGAAGGCAGTCTGGAGTTGTGGTGGGAAGGGAAAAACAAGCTGGTGACTGAGAACTTCGAGCGGGTGACGGGGATGTTTGGCGATTTTAAAAGTTACGAGGTACTGAGGGCAAAGACCACCACGATATCTCCGCAAGATCAGCCTGCAGCAAATATGATGGGCTCGGGAATTCATACGGA
The DNA here is from genome assembly GCA_003217895.1 of Verrucomicrobiota bacterium. GTDB lineage: Bacteria > Verrucomicrobiota > Verrucomicrobiia > Chthoniobacterales > UBA10450 > Udaeobacter. Next base: position 2,787 of record QHMS01000024.1, on the reverse strand, counting down.
GTTAGTTTGCAAAGCGAAGTTCTCCAAGAAGCGTGACGTGCACGTCGGGCTCCATCTCATAAAGGAAACAGAAGGCTCGCAGTACATTGTCGCGGCTTGGAATTTCGAAGCAACGCCATGAAGATTCGCAGGCAGTGAATGAATCGGTAACTGCGCAAAGAGCGGTTGCCGAAGGCCCAATGGGTACCAACTCCCATGGGATTTCATATGGCATGCCGTTTTCCCGGAAATTTCTTGGGGCAGGGGTTTTGTCTTAGGGTGTCGGGTGAGGCTGTGGAGTCGGACGTGCCCTTGGCGTCGGCCTCTCCCTCGGCGAAGCTGTCGCAGTCGCAGTAGGGGTAGCTGTCGGAGTGAACGTTGCAGTTGCAGTGGCTGTCGGCGTAGCTGTAGGAGTCGGCGATCCGCAGGGTACGAACGTGTAAGTGCGCGACATATTCGTCCGCAGAGGCGACACCCCCGTTTGGCAGAAGTCCTCGGTGAAAAAGCCTGGCGGCCCTTGAACACCGCCCACCCACAGGTAATTCAAGCCAAATGCGTTCCCCACAAGCCCGTAGATTACGTCAAACCGCTGGTTCGGATCGTTCTCATACAAGCGTACCTCGACGTCCTGTGGCGTGTTGCTGGTAAAATTAAGCAGCGCGTGCCATTCGATGTTGAAGATCCGGTTGGGCGCGGTACCCGAAATTGAGGTGAAGATGCCGCACCCGTTGGCCCAAGCCGAGCACCCGATAAGATCGATATCTGTGTCCAATTCCGTCCATAGCGGGAAGATGGTGTAGTCAAACGGGCAGTTGCGGGATCCTGCCGGCAGACAAACCCCGAAGCCGCCGGCCGGCTCGTTATTGCACAGGAAATCCAGTCGCCCATTCGAGCTGACCATTACGCTGGTGTACGTGACTCCATACAACCTGAATGGGAATGGCAGGGTCACCGTCGTGTCGCAGTTGTCACAGTGATTACCTGTGTCGGTGGTGCCTGGCACGATCGGAAGGGTGCCTGAGGTCGTCCAGTATTGGCCGCAAGGTGTTGGCGTATGAGTAGCTGTTGCCGAAGCCGTCGCAGTGGCCGTCGCAGTGGGACCGGGCGACAAGGGAATCTTAGTTTCAAGGTTGTTGTATCGATCATAGATCGCTTGCTGCTGGGAAACAGGTGGTCGAATCGAAACCAGATGAGCATCCGGAACGCCAGTGGGCTCAATAACGTGTTGCTGTGCCAGCGCAAATGGAATCACGACGAGCAAAAGAACATAAAACGCCCCTCGGGCAAACTCGGCCTTAGTGGACCACTTATTTTGTCTTTTCATAAGTCGGCCTTTGCGCGTGGCGAGAACCTATTCTCATCAGGCGCGTATCAAGATGTCGAGAGGTTTTTTTATGACATATAGTTTTTTACGGAATTTTGGGCAGAGGATTTTGGCTGGTGTACGCTTGAGATTGCGTTATTCCGCTTTTATCGGAGCGTTCCGAGATGAGGGAGCGAATTAGACGGAATAATTCCGTAGAATATTACGGAAAAATTTCATCCATTTCTCGTTAGGCCTCATGCCTGCCGCGGAAAATTTCAAGTTATGCTATCGAGCATCAATACTATCGCAGATGTTGAAACACTCTACGCACGTTTAGGCGAACGCGACTACGAAGCAGTGATGTCGTATTTGGCTGACGACATTGTCTGGATCGTGGCTGACAATTCGCCGTTGGCGGACCGCAGCCCGTATCACGGGATGGCTGATGTGCGCTCAGGCGTTTTCGATCGCTTAACGGCGGGTTTTGACAAACTCGTTTTTGACGCGGACGAAATCTTTGAGTGCAACGGCGGCGAGAGAGTCGTGGCTCTCGGCTACTATTACTTCAGGTTTCACGGGCAAGCTGAGGAGCGCAAAGCACAGGTCGCCCACGTCTGGACGATCCGCGACGGCCGGGCCGTTAAGTTTCAGCAATACCTCGACACGCTCCGGGTCGCAAGAGACGCGGGAGCGCTCTAAGGCTCCGGGCACTCGATTTTGTCTGATACATAGTTTTTTACGGAAGTGTTTGGAGGAGTATGCACTTGACGAAGCTGATTGCACTTGGTCAGCAAGCACGTGTGACCGTACGGGGTGGAATGTTCGTCGCAGCATTGATGCTCGCGGTTCTTCCGCGAGAGCGTTGGGCGACTGCGCCACTGCAGAGCAAATCAAAGTTAACCGCGAAGGGACCGTAACGCAGCTAACGGCTACCCGGCGTACTTTCTTGTAGCTAGAAGCTCGAAGTTCGCAGCAGAGGCTCGGGATCGGGTAGCCGTAGCTGGTCTTGTTTTCGTTAACCCTTTCGGGCAAGAGAGACAAAGGGTTAAGAAGGGGTAACGATCCAACGATGTAACGACTGTGAAGAATTGAATCTGAAAGCTTGAAATCAACCAAACAAAAAACGAAAGCTGCGGCGGCTAAATCCCTACCACGATCTCAGCGCCGCAAACAGGAACGCAGCGCTGCGAAACAGAAAAGGTCCGCGCGAACTGCTGCCCGAATCGCTGGACCACTCCTGCCCGGAACGTGGCAGACGAACGCTGCGACTTTTGTGGCTTTGACGATCGCAAGCGCCTTCCTCTATATCGGGATGCTTCGCGTTGGCTTTCTTAGTCTCGATGATCCGCAGTACGTCGTTAATAATCCGTGGATTCGCAGCTTCAGTCTGCAAAATCTCCAACACATTTTCACCACGCCTTACTTTGCCAACTACTCGCCGTTTCATCTGCTTTCCTACATGCTCGATTACGCCTTCGCGGGCGCGAGTCCATTTGTCTTTC
>QHMS01000023.1 GCA_003217895.1 Verrucomicrobiota bacterium | reverse complement strand
GCTTTCAGTCGCGACTTTTCCGGCCGTGTTTGTGGCACACGATCTTTTTGTGGAGAAACGTCCGCTAGCCCGTTCGCTACTGGACAAAGTGCCATTTTTCGTCGCTGCTGCAGTGTTCGCAATCATGGTAGCTTCAGCGCAACCGCCGACCGGGCATCGTCCCCTGCCATATGCCATGCTTGCTGCGTTTGCGCAGAGTGGTTGGCTGCTCACCGGATTCGGCACGTATGTCATCTATAGGGTTCCACCGAATCCGGACGCCGGAGCCCTGCTGCAAATTGCCGGCGCGGCGATGTTACTCGCCATCTTTGCGGTGCCGTTGTTACTTCGTCGCCGCTGGCCCATGGCCGTCGTGTTGCTTTACTGGATTTTGTTTGCCTTCATTCCATCACAAGGACTGGCTTTTCAGCATCCGGTTACTGATCGATATCTGTTCTTTCCATCAGTAGCTGCGGTCATCTTGATCGCGTGGGCATTGATCAAGACAAGTGAGCGATTCGGTCGTCGCGGCTTGTTCGCAGCGATCGGTTTGCTGGCGATCATCAGCATTGCGTGGACGCGAACGACGCTGGCGTATCTGGGAGAGTGGCGCGACCCGCGTTCGGTCTGGTACGGCGCGACGCAGAAGTCGTCCGATTCGGACACGTACTATAATCTCGGATCTTATTATCAGGACATGGCGGGCCGGCTGGGCAAAAGACAGCGCGGCGCGCCATTACCGA
>QHMS01000022.1 GCA_003217895.1 Verrucomicrobiota bacterium | reverse complement strand
CTCGAGTCACATTGTCTAACGCAGACGCGATGGTCGCCGCGTTGCGCAAAGCAAAACGCGAAGTGACATACGTGGTCTATCCAGACGAGGGACACGGTTTCGCTCGGCCAGAAAACCAGTTCGATTTCTACGGCCGCGTTGAAGAGTTCCTCGCCAAGCATCTTGGCGGCCGCGCGGAACCGTGGAAGAAGATCACCGGTGCGACCGCGGAACTAAGGTAGGACGCGACCGCCGGGCGCGCCGCAAAGCTTCGGATAGCCGAAAGGTACCGGCTCTGTCGAGGTCTCTCCCGGGACTTACCCTTATTTCTTGTCGGGTGCTTTTCCGCCCATCTTTTGAGCCAGACCGGCGGCGAATTTTTCGTATTGAACATTGTCTATGGTAAAGCTGCCCAACATGTAGTTCGAGTTCGACCACGACCAATTCTGATCCGCATCGTTGTAAGTCATCTTTGTGGTGCGCCCCTGTTCGTATTGGTGATGCAGCGGATCAGCGCCCGGCGGGTTCACAATTTTCGGCGAACCGCCCATGCCGCCCTCGATTAAGTGACCGTGGAACGTGCCATATTGTCCGATTGTAATTTGATGTTCTTTGCCCTCGATCTTTCGAGTGATCGGCACGTAACGCGTCTCAGTTTTCTTTGAAGCGCCCGGAGTCAATACTTTTCCAGCAATCGCCTCCAAAGCCTTGCGCTGTTCGGGATTGGCCTTCTCATCGATGTAGTTGTACGAAAAGTTCCAATTCCCGAACGATTCCATCATCGTCTGGCCTTCTGGACTTTGGGACATTGTGGCGATAACGAGCCCATCGAGTTTCGTGTTGCCGTAGTTTCCCTTTTCGATGAACAGCACCTGGCCGCCGCCGCAGGTCATTTTTGTCGGTTTGGAATTAAACCAGCATGGACACGCGGCGTCACACGAGCACGCTTCTTCGAGCTGGCCCTTAATCTTCCATGGTGTTTTATCTTTTGCTGCGTTCCCCGCTCGCGCAGGCATGGCGAGGATTCCGAGGCCTGCAACAAGCGCGCACAGCGGGAGTAAGGATGTCCTTTTCATAGCGTCAAATTTTATTCCCTTAATGGAGTCTCGAACAGGCGAATTTTTGCGGCGTAGGCAGGCTGTAGCTGTCGCCCTGTGGGCGGTGGGAACGGGTATGTTTTACGCGGGTGCGAGGCGCTTCGCACAGCGAAGCGGCTACAAAAACGAGCGGGTGACGAGGGTCGAACTCGCGACGTCCTCCTTGGCAAGGAGGTGCTCTACCACTGAGCTACACCCGCATTTTTGGGGGAAACAAATAATGTCCAGCGCCCGGCGTGGCGCAACCTTTTAATTGCTTCCGCAGAGTTGAAATTGTTGAATCCAAATTGGGCATTGAGCGCATCTTATGAACAAAGCACCTCTATGAAAAAATTAATCCTCCTCTGTATTTGCTCCACGGCGCTGGCTGCGAGCTTGTTTGCGCAGGTCCCGACGGCATCGCCGATTGCTAGCCCGCCAGCGGCAACACCAGCAGCAACGATAGCCGCCATCGCCTCTCCGTCGGATCTCGCTGACAGGATTCATCAGAAACTGGAGAAAAAGTTTGGCGGCAAACACGGCAAACACGGAATCATCATCGGCGGCGATCACGATGAACTCGATCTCGATGACGGAAAGTCGCACGAGGATATTCCGGCGATGGTGATTCCGCTCGTTGGAATTGTTTTCCTAACAATTTTTGGTGCACCTGTGCTGATCGTGATTGCAATAGGAATCTTTGCTCTCTTACTGAGCCGCTCGCGGCAGCGTACCATCCGAATGATGGTGGAGAAAGGTCAGCCGGTACCCGCAGAACTGCTTGCACCGCACACGCGCGCAGTGCGGCAGCGGTCGGATGTGCGCCGTGGAGTTATTTGGACCATGATCGGACTCGGTGCGATGATCTTCTTCGGCGCCGTGAACGACTGGGAAGGCGGCGTATGGTCGATCGGGCTTATCCCATTTCTGATCGGGCTCGGCTATCTCATGGTGTGGAAATTGGAGGGCAAAAAGAACGTTCCTCCTCCTCCGCCAGGACCATAGTATTGAGACCGTGGAGCTCACTGATGCGGACCTTATCGCGCGAGTTCTTGCCAATGACGATCAGCACGCGTTCGGCGAGCTCGTGCGGCGGCACCAATCGAGCGTGCGCGGCCTGCTTCGACAACTTACACGCACAGATGTTTCGTTGGCGGATGATCTCGCGCAGGAAGCCTTTATTCGAGCATACAAGAACATCCGGAGCTTTCGCGGTGAAGCGCGATTTTCCACATGGCTTTACCGGATCGCTTACAATTGTTTTCGCGAGAATGCACGCAAACGCAAAGAGCTTGTGGGTGTGGATGAGGAGCTGTTACAAGCGGAGCATGATCCACAGACTGTCGATCCCGGTTTGAGGCACGATCTTATGCACGCGCTGAACTTACTTCCGTTGCACGAGCGCACGGCCGTGGTGCTTTGCTGCCAGAACGGACTGTCACACGACGAAGCCGCGCGTGTCTTGGATATTCCGCTTGGCACCGTGAAGACGAACGTTTTGCGCGGCCGCGAAAAACTGAAACGAACGCTGGCAGCGTGGGGACCAAATTGATATAATAAATCCAATGATCGACGACGAAACACTGGACCGACAATTGCGCGACGCAGCGCCGTATATCGACGACGACGGCTTTACCGCGCGCGTCATTGCCAATCTGCCCGTGGCGCAACGCGAGTCGCGTTGGCTGCGTGCAATGATTCTGCTCGGCCTGGCAATCCTCGGAAGCGGGATCGCTTACGTGCTTTCCGGCGGATTCATCCGCGACGGCGTGATCCAGTTGTCCAACTTCCCGATCTGGCTGTTGCTCGTCTTCGCATTTGGTTGCGGGCTTGTGGTTGGCGCTTTCGCTGTCATTTTTGCCATCCGCAAGACACCAGAGGTGCGCGATCTTACCCGGCTGGAGTTCTGAAACGAATTTGGGCCAGCACGGTGTGGGGCCGTGCTGGTGACCTGCGATGGTCTTAGCTATTGTTTCGTAAAGGTAGTGACCGCCCGCTGATCGTCGCCGTTTTCAAAGGCGGCGGGTGAAGCGACGTAGTAGGTCACGGAGTCGGGCGCGGCGGCGGAGTTGGGCGTGGCCTCGGTGTCGGGTCACATCTTCCCGTGCATGGCGTCGGCGTGGGCGTTGGAGTAGGTGTAGCTGTTGGTGTTGCAGTAGCAGTAGCTGTAGGTGTAGGTGTAGGTGTAGCTGTAGGTGTCGGTGTAGCTGTAGCTGTAGGTGTCGGTGTTCGCGTCGACGTAGGCGTGGCCGTCGCCGGAGCTGTGGCTGTCGGCGTTGGCGTTGGTGTGGGTGTGGGTGTCGGTCCCGCCTGCACTTCAAACGAGCCGATGTCGATGCGGCCGTTACGCACGCGCCAAAAGCCGGGACCGCGCTGGTCGTAGAAAGGCGGCGGCGTAAAGTTCGGATTGCCCGCATCGATAGCCGGGCTGCCGGGTAGCAATGCATGGGTAAAGGTCAGGCCGCCGTTATTCTGCAAGGGTCCCAGCATCGGATCCGTGTTGATGTGGTCCCCGGGTCCGGTCAAGTAACCGCCGGCGTTATCACTGCTGAGGTTGTAGCCGAGTGATGTGACCGTGCTGGACTCATTATAGATATTTCCGCCTGTCGCGCCGGCCTTGAGAATCGTGCTCGCCAGAACGACCGTCGCGTCGCCGCCTGCAATGTTAGTATAATTCCAGATACCACCGCCTTGCTGAGCCGAGTTGCCAGAGAAGGTCGTGTTGCTGATCTCTACCGTAGCGCTGCCACCTTCATTAAAGTTGGCGATTCCGCCACCTTGCTGAGCGGAGTTACCACTGATCGTGCTGTTGCTAAGCGTCAGCATAACGCTCCCAACTTGCTCGTAATTCATGATTCCCCCGCCGTATCCACCGGAGTTGGCGCTAATCGTGCTGTTGCTGATTTGCAATACAGCGAGCGCGCCCTCATCCTGATCAGTGCCCTTGTTGAAGATGCCGGCGCCGTCGTTGAAGATGCCAGCGCCGCCATATGAAGCGATGTTGCCGCTGACCGTGCAATTGATGACGCTCAGGCTGGCGAACTCATTGTCAATGCCAGCCCCGACATTATCGGGATAACCCGCGGTGGCGCGGCCGTTCGTAATGGTCAGGCCGGAAATCGTGACGGTGTTACCGGGAGCGATGTAGAACACACGGTAAGTGGCGTTGCCGTTCACGGCCAGATTGTCGGCGCCAGGCCCTGAGATGGTAATACTTTTGTCCACCAGCAGTTCGCCGGTGGTCAACCCAATGGTGCCAGTTACTGCGAAGGTGATCGTGTCACCGTCATTGGCGTCAGCGAGCGCCTGGCGCAATGAGCCGGCGCCGCTGTCGTTGGTGTTGGTAACGATTATGGTGGTCGCGCGCGCGGGGATGATTGGAGCGCAGAGCAGCACTGCGGCAATGGCGGCCGATCTGATTCCAACGAAGGATTTGAACTTTGTTTCCGTTGATTTTGTTTTCATGGCGTTAGCTCCTTTCACTAGTTTCTACAGGAAATGAGAGAAGA
>QHMS01000021.1 GCA_003217895.1 Verrucomicrobiota bacterium | reverse complement strand
CTGCTGTGATCGCAAGCATCGGCGGCGGCGGACTCATCACCGGCGTGGGCAGCGCAATCAAGGCGCTGAAACCCGAAATCAAGGTTTTCGGCGTTGAACCTGAAACGGCGGCTCCTGCAGCGCTTTCATTCGAGAAAGGATCGCCACAGAACTTTCCGAATTGGAAAGCTTCGTTTGTCGATGGCGCCGGCGGGCAAAGCATGTTTCCTCGCATGTGGGAACGAATGAAACCTGTCGTGGACGGTTACCTGGTCGTCACCCTCGAGGAAACAAAAAACGCGATGCGGTTCATGGCTGAAAAAGCGCGGATCATTTCCGAGGGGGCCGGCGCGTTGCCGCTCGCTGCGGCGCTGAGTAGAAAAGTTGGCAAAGGTCCGATCGTCGCAATCGTTTCAGGTGGCAACATCGATCTCAATAAGTTCTGCGAGCTCATCGCATAGTGAAAAACGCCCGCATCGCGCAAGAGCATTGACTTAGTCTTGAAAAGCTGAAATAACCGTTCTCAAAAAAGAAGGAGAAAACAAATGAAAATTGGCGATACCGCACCTGATTTCGACGCAGAAACCACCGAGGGCCGGATCCGTTTCCATGATTGGATCGGCAACTGCTGGGCGATTCTGTTCTCTCACCCGAAGGATTTCACACCAGTCTGCACCACTGAGCTCGGCTACATGGCAAAAATAAAACCGGAGTTCGAGCGCAGAAACGTGAAGATCATGGGATTATCAGTCGATTCCACGGGTGATCACAAGGGGTGGGCCAAAGACATTGAAGAGACTCAGGGGCACGCGCCTAATTACCCAATCGTCGGTGATGCCGACTTCAAAATCGCAAAGCTGTACGGGATGCTCCCCGCCGACGTCGAGGGCGATCCGAAAAATCGCACACCTGCCGATAACGCGACCGTACGCAACGTTTACGTCGTCGGCCCGGACAAGAAGATTAAGCTGATTCTCGTTTATCCGATGACCACGGGCCGCAATTTCGATGAAGTGTTGCGGGTGATCGATTCCTTGCAACTTACGGCGAAACACCAAGTGGCAACGCCCGTCAACTGGAAGCCAGGAGACGATGTGATCATCGCGGGCTCGGTTTCGGACGAAGACGCGAAGAAGCGTTACCCACAAGGCTGGAAAGCACCGAAGCCGTATCTCCGCATCGTGCCGCAACCGCAATAATCGTATCGTTGAACCATAGAAACGGCGCGCCGTTAGTACGAATCCGCTGGCTCAGCAGAATATTCGACTGGGTCCTGCTGAAAATACTTTTGCAACTCCCCGTATAGTCTCGGGTGGTAAGCGCGCAGCGCACGCGGCCGCTCGAAGAATGCCTCGACTGATACGGCGAAAAATTCAACGGGATCAGTCGCTCCGTAGGTATCGAGCAACGTCGGTACTCCACTTTCATCAGCAGCGCGCAACGACGCAAACTCCGATCCCATAACTTCGCTCCAGGCCGACTGATCTTCGCTCGTTGCCAATGCCGGCATTCCGTCGGCTGCGTGATTTTCGTAGTCGAGTTGATGAGCGAATTCATGGAGAACGACGTTCTTAGCGTCGGAAGGATCAGCCGCGCCATGCTTCACGCCGCCCCAAGCCAGGACCAGCGACCCCATTCTACGGCCGGTCTCGCCAAGACGACTCACAGTCCCACTTTCCCAAACGTGCTCACCAACCTGGTGGTCTTCCTGTACCATGTATGACAATGGATAAACAAGAATCGTGAGCAAATGCGGGAAATAATCCGTCTCGCGATGCAGCAATAGAAGACAAGCTTGCGCCGCGATCGTCACGCGGACCTCGTCGGTGATCGCGAAACCGGCGCATCCCTCGAAGCGTTTTTCGGCAAGGAATACCTGAATATGACCAAGAAGTTCCGAGCGGTCGCTCGCGGACAGTTTTGGAAAAAATGCAACATGACGCTGAATCAACTTCAACCATTCTTTCGGAAACGGCCGCCCTTGCAGGCGACGTCGCCTTTGCTGCTTTAGCCAGTCAAAAATCATACGAAAATGTTAGCCGCTCACCTGATACGATTGAGCGGATGCGCTTCGGTATTAAAGATAACCTTGTCGAATTGCAAGGTTTCAGGCGGCGCGAAGAGCAAATAAAAATATTTGAAGGTCTCAGCCAGCACGAAGCTCTCCATTTCGTCGCGCTGTTGTTTGCTGATCACGTCGGCAAGCGCAGCATAGCCGGAGTCCGTGCGGCAATATCTAACAAAGTCGTCGAACAATGTTTTGCCCATCTGCCGATACTCCCGGTCACCGGTGCAGTGATAAAGATAATAAGTGGACTCCACGATCTCGGGACGGAGATGATAACTTCCGGCAACGACGCGCACTGTTTTATAATCTAGAGTTTCCGGCTCGATACCGTAGAGGTTCCACATCTTGAACGACGAGGCTTGCAGGCGACGCGCGCGCTTCAAATCGCCGGACAGAGCGAGTAATGCCGGGAAGAATGCATCGAGCGCACCATAGGTTGTTTCGGTGCGCTTGCCTGTTTGCATATCGGCGTGGCCGTACCACAATTCGCCGCGGATTTCGTCTGCAAGATATTTGTTAACGGCTGGAACGCTGGCGTTCCACATGTCGCGACAATCTTTATCGCCGAACAGAAGCCAACATTTCCAAAGATACTCGTAGTATGAATCGATGCCGCCGCTGATATGACTGTCGGTGTTCGTCCAGACGCCTGTGTCGACGTTAATGCTTTGCCCGACGAGGCCGAGCGGTGAACGCCGCTTGAACGTTTCAACTAAAGCGCGTTTCGCTTTCTCGTAGAAAACCGGTTTGCCCGTCAGTTTAGTCAGAGTGCCAAATTCTAATAGCAACGTGCCGGTCTCTGCCGGATTCGTCATTGGGTCACGGATCTGGCCGGTGTGGAGATTAACATAAACGTAAGGGAGTCCCGTTGGTGAATTGAAGACCGGAAGCAATCGGTTGCCCAAATCTTCCGCCAAGCTCAGGAGACGCTGGTCGCGCGTCAGTTGATAGCAGCCTCGTCATCGAGATGCATCAGGATGAGTGTGTCGAGCGCATCGACTGGCGTCATTAACAGCGACTGCCCGTACCAATCGTGCGCGGTTTTGGCTAAAGGTCGCAACGCGTCGTGACCCCACGCATAACGCTCGTAATTCTTCCAGGCATGCAGGAATTCACTCCGTACACGCGCAGCGAGTTGTTGTGCGTCATGCTCCTGGCGTGATTTGGTGCACCCGCCCGTGTCGAATGCCACGAAGGCAGCAATTAAAAATATGCTTCGCGAAATTTGATCTCGCATTCGGCTCCGATCAGCCTAACAATCCACGTTAGGGAGGATTCAAGAAATGAATAATGTGTCTATTTCTCGTCGTAAATTTACTCACCTGCTCGGAATCGGCGCAGCCGTCGCTCTCGTTCGACCGCGAGTCACCATCGCCACCGAAGCGGCAACTGTTCCAGCCAAAACGAAGCCAGGCGGCGTCAGGTTAAGCGCGAACGAAAACCCTTACGGTCCATCCGCCAAAGCTCATGAAGCGATGAAAAACGCGCACGTCGTTTGCAATCGTTATCCCGACGAAGCGAATGACGTCTTGATCGACAAGATTGCGAAGATTAACAACATCAATCGCGGTCAGATCGCGCTCGGAGACGGCTCGAGCGAAATTTTGAAACTTTGCGCCGAGACTTTCACCGGGCCAAGCGAAGGCAAACTTGTCGTCGCCGATCCGACATTTGAAGCGATTCTCGAATATTCGAAGGCGTGCGGCGCCGATGTCGTGAAAGTTCCGCTGACTTCAAGTCACGCGCACGATCTCGAGAAAATGAGTGCTTCCGCGCAGAAGGGCCTAATTTACGTCTGCAACCCGAACAATCCGACCGCGAGCATCACGCCGAAGAACGATCTACGCGACTTCATCGCCAAGACTTCGCCAGACACAATGATTCTCGTCGACGAAGCCTATTTTCATTACGCGGACACTCCCGACTACGAGAGCGTGATCCCGCTGGTGAAAGATCATCCGAACCTGATTGTGGCGCGCACATTCTCGAAAATCTACGGCATGGCCGGATTGCGCTGCGGCTATTGTGTTGCGCAGCCGGAAACCATCAAGCGCATGCACGGGTTCCAAATGTGGGACAGTGTCAACATCATGGCCTTGACCGCGGCCGGCGCGAGTCTCGACGATCCCGATCAAGTTCCAAACGGCCAGCGTTTGATTAGTGAAGCGAAAACATTCACGATCAGCGAGCTCGATAAGCTGGGTCACAAGACAATTCCTTCGCAGGCGAACTTCATCATGTTCGACTGCAAGAAACCGGTGGTGCCGATCATCAAAGCGTTGAAAGACAAAAACGTCGCGGTCGGCCGGTTATTTCCGGCTTATCCAAACCACATGCGCCTAACGATCGGCAAGAAGGACGAGATGGAATCTTTCGTGTCGGCGTTTAAGCAAGTGATGGCGTAAGAACGAAAATTGTAGCGGCGGTTGTGTCAACCGCCGAACGAAATCAGGACAGGCGCTCGGCAAGCGCCCTTACAAGCTGAGCCCCTTAGCCGACCAAGCCGTGCAACCAGAGATAAAGAGCTCCGGCAACGACGCTGAAGCCAAACGCGATTAATAGTGTTTTCTTGCGCCTGATTTTCGGCGGCTCACTGACGGATACCGCAATGCTTGGCGGGAACACGGCCGCAAGCGCTTCGTGATACAAGTGTCGATCGTCCACTGACATTTCACCGGCATGATTGAATTCGGACCCGTTCATGATGATCTTCGCCTTCAGTTTTGCCGCTAATCGCGCCCCGGAATGAAGCTCGGGTCTCTCGGCGATGGCGCGATCGTATGCAGCCCTGACGCTGACAGACATGTCGTCAGTACTGGCATATTCGCGGCCGTTGAACTGGATCATGGTTTTGAGTCTCGTGCCTTACTAAAAGACGGAATCAATGACCGAATCCAGCGTTTTTGACAACTATTTTTCCTGAAATTCCAGCACGCCGTCTTTTGCGTCCACGCGGACGCTATGGCCTTCGCGGACTTTGCCTTCGAGTATGTCGATGCTGAGTGGGTCGAGAATTTCTTTCTGCATGGTGCGCCGCAGCGGCCGCGCGCCATAAACTGGATCGTACCCTTCGCGCGCGAGCAGTTCCTTGGCTGAATCGGAGAGCTTGAGCGTGATCTTTTGTTGTTCGAGCCGTTTGGACAACCGCCTGAGCTGGATTTCTACGATCTTCTTCAAATCACCTTCGGTGAGGCGGTCGAAGATGATGATCTCATCGACGCGGTTGAGAAACTCGGGACGAAAATGAGCACGCAACGCATCTGTTACCAGTCGCCGCCGCGCTTCACGCGATTCTTCCTCGGTGATGTATTGCGAACCGATGTTTGAAGTCATGATCACGACCGTGTTTTTGAAATCGACCGTTCTCCCCTGCCCGTCCGTAATCCGGCCGTCATCGAGCACTTGCAGCAGCACGTTGAATACGTCTGGATGCGCTTTTTCGATTTCGTCGAAGAGCACAACGGAGTACGGTCTGCGCCGAACGGCTTCGGAAAGTTGGCCGCCCTCTTCGTAACCGACGTAGCCCGGCGGCGCACCGATCAAGCGCGCGACCGTGTGTTTCTCCATGTATTCGCTCATGTCGACGCGGATCATGGCGTTTTCGTCGTCGAACAAAAACTCTGCAAGCGCTCGTGCCAATTCCGTTTTGCCGACGCCGGTTGGTCCGAGAAAAATGAATGAGCCAAGCGGGCGATTTGGGTCCTGCAAGCCTGCGCGGGCACGGCGCACAGCGTTGGCAACGGCTTTGACTGCCTCATCCTGTCCAACGACGCGCAAATGCAAATGCTCCTCCAATTTCACGAGCTTTTCGCGTTCGCCCTCCTGCAATCGCGAGACCGGAATGTGCGTCCAACTGGAAACAACCTCGGCGATATCTTCCTCAGTTACTTCTTCACGCAGTAAACGTTTTTTTGTTTTGGCCGATTTCGTAGTAAGATCGGCGAGCTTTCTTTCCATTTCAGGGATGCGGCCGTATTGAATCTCGCTGGCTCCGGCCAATTCACCGCGGCGCTGCGTACGTTCCAATTCAGTCCGCAATCGATCGAGCTCTTCCTTTACTTTCCGCTGCTCGTCGATGACCGCTTTTTCTTTTTGCCATTCGGCCTTTAGCGCATTCGATTTTTCCTTTAGCTCTGCCAATTCCTTCTCGAGGTTTTTCAAACGCTCCTTGCTCGCGGGATCTTTCTCTTTTTTGAGTGCCTGCCGCTCCATCTCATGCTGCATGATCTCGCGCTCGATCACATCGATCTCGGTGGGCATCGAATCGAGCTCGATCTTCAACCGTGACGCTGCTTCATCGACCAGATCGATCGCCTTGTCCGGCAAAAATCTGTCGGTGATGTAACGATGGGACAATATCGCGGCGGCAACGAGCGCGCTGTCGGTAATGCGTACGCCGTGATGCACTTCGTAGCGTTCCTTTAGCCCTCGGAGAATCGCGATTGTATCTTCCACGGTCGGCTCGTTCACTAGCACCGGCTGAAAACGTCGCTCGAGAGCCGCGTCTTTCTCAATGTATTTACGATATTCGTCGACCGTGGTTGCGCCGACTGTGCGTAATTCGCCGCGCGCCAGCATCGGCTTCAGCATGTTCGACGCATCCACGGAGCCTTCTGCCGCGCCTGCGCCGACGATCGTGTGCAATTCATCGATGAACAAAATGATCTGACCCTGAGAGTCGGTCACTTCTTTCAAGAATGCCTTGAGTCGATCTTCAAATTCGCCGCGGAACTTTGCACCGGCGACCATCGCGCCAATATCCAGGGCGATAATTCGCTTTTGCTTTAACGAATCCGGGACGTCGCCGCTAATGATTCGCCGCGCCAGGCCTTCCACAATCGCTGTTTTACCGACACCCGGATCGCCGATGAGCACCGGATTATTTTTCGTTCGGCGCGACAACACCTGCATGATCCGGCGAATTTCGTTGTCGCGTCCGATCACCGGATCGATCTTGCCGCGCCGCGCCAGATCGGTGAGGTCGCGGCCATATTTCTCCAGTGCCTGGTACTTCCCTTCGGGATTTTGATCGGTGACGCGCTGGGAACCGCGTACCTGCTGAAGCCCTTGCATGAGTTTGTCGCGCGTGACGCCGAGGTCCTTCAATAATCTTGACGGAGGAACATTCGAGCCCGCCAACGCGAGCAAATAATGCTCAGCGCTGGCGAATTCATCCTTCAGCTTCGACATTTCCTTCTCCGCATTATCCAGCACGTTGCGAAGCTCGTTCGACAAGCGCAGATCGGCAGCGACGCCGTGGATCTTCGGGCGGCGCTCCAGCTCTGTGCGCAGTTCTGCACGGAGGCGATCGACGTTCGCTCCAATCTTCTCAAGAAGCGGCCGCGTTATGCCTTCGCCCTGGTCCAGAAGCGCAGAAAGAAAATGCTCGTTTGTGATTTCCGGATGATTGGCCTGCGAAGCCAGATCCTGTGCCGCCTGCAGCGCCTCCTGCATCTTCTGCGTGTATT
>QHMS01000273.1 GCA_003217895.1 Verrucomicrobiota bacterium | reverse complement strand
CTCCAGAGATCGAAGGTGGGATTATATCCGGAAGAAATTGGTCGCGGGCAACTTGGTGGCTGGCAGCTGCCTCCGCCACTTATGCAGGCATCATAGTTTTGCCAGTCAAGGTAGTTAGCAGATAAGGTCGAATAGCCGTAGCTGTTGCCGAAAGGATCGCGGATGTAGTTAACAGTGTAGGTACTACCGCTCCGAGTGATCGACAGCATGCCGCTATTGGAGGTTCCGTCAGTCGAAGGTGGAATCGATTTGAATGTAAAGTAACTCTTCGCGCCCGCAGGCGGCTGTAGATTCGCATTAGTGTCTCCACTCAGTTGCTTATAAAGGTAGAGACTCGCGCTTTGATAGGTAGTTGGATCCCCTGAAGAACTTGCGAGTAGTGCGTCCGTCGTCGTGCAATCACGTACATAAACTGCATTGTCCGCCTTGTAGCCTTCGAGTGCCGCAGCCATGGCGGCGATTTCGGTTTCGGCGCGGGCGCGGGCGCCTTTTTTCCTGACGTAGCCGACTGTGCTCAAGACCAAGCCGCTAAGCACAAGGATGAGCCCGGAGACGACGACCAGCTCAATAAGAGTAAACGCATTGTAGCGCCGCGCGCCTCGGCGAGTGCCGAAGCCGCTGGTCAGGCGTTCGCCTCTACAACTTCCGGGGAGAACTTCCTTCGACATTCGTTATTCGCGTCAGAGGCGCGTCATGTTTGCTGTTGCAGGCCAGTGATGATGCTTATGAGCGGCGTGAAGAGAGCGAGCACGATCGTGCCGACAACCACGGCCAGGAACACAATCATGATGGGTTCGAGCGCCGATGTCAGAGCTACCACCGCGTTATCGACCTCGTCGTCATAGACATCAGCGACCTTTAAAAGCATTTCCGGAAGCTTACCGGTTTCTTCGCCCACATCGACCATGCTGACCACCATCGGTGGAAACACTTTGCTGGCCTCAAGCGGTTGCACGATCGATTCGCCTTCCTTCACGCTGTCGTGCACCCTCGCGATCGCTAGAGCAATGGCGGCGTTGCCGGCAGTTTCGCGGGTGATATTTAATGCCTGCAGGATCGGAACACCGCTTGTGACCAGTGTCCCAAGTGTGCGCGCGAATCTTGAGATCGCTGTTTTGCGATTCAAATTGCCAAATAACGGCATGCGCAGTTTAAAATTATCAATCAGCAATCGCCCGCGGCGGGTGCGGCCAACAAATTTGTAAAGGGTCACCACAGCGATTATGGCACCGACGAGAATAAGGCCATCGTTCTTCATGAAGCCACTTACGCCGATGACAAACCTGGTGACGGGCGGCAGCGGTTTGTTGCCGAGCAGGTCGTGGAAAATCAGTTCAAACCTCGGCACAATGAAGATCATAAGAAAAGTCATGATGCCAATCGCCATCGTCATCACGATGCCCGGATATACCATAGCCGCCATGACCTTGTTTTTGATCTTTGCGGCCTTCTCCTGAAATTCCGAAAGCCGGGTGAGCACGAGCTCCAGTACGCCACCGACCTCGCCGGCCTTCACCATATTGACGTACAAATCATTGAAGATTCGTGGATGCAGGGCCAGCGCGTCAGAGAATGTGCTACCGCCTTGCACCGCGTCGGCGACTTTGATGATTGTATTTTTCATCAGCTTGTCGCGCTCCTGTTTTGCGAGAACGTTCAAGCTTCTCAGCAACGGCAACCCGGAATCAATCAGCGTCGCCAGTTGCCGAGTAAAGATCATCAGGATTTTTGACTTAACCTTTCTGCGCTTGAAAAGAACGATTCCCTTTTTTGCGCGCGTCTTCGTCACGCGCGCCGTCGTGGTTGCACGACGGCGAGTTTCTTTGCCGTCGGGACCGCTGATCGCCTCCTCAATAACGCTCGTGGGGAAAAAGCCGGACTGGCGCAATTGAGTGATGGCGGCATTGGTAGAAGCGGCTTCAACCAAGCCGCTCGCCTCTTGCCCCCGAGCATCGAGAGCTATGTAGTTGAAACGTGGCATGGGGGAGATTTAGCGAGTTAACGATTTACTGATTTAACGATTAAAGTAAAGCGGTCTGTTCGAAGCATTTCAATCGCTAAATGACCAAATCGCTGAATTCCTTCACGTGTATCTGAGCACTTCCTCGATGGTTGTATCGCCAGCAAAGATGCTACGCAAGCCGTCCTGGCGCAGCGCGACCATTCCCAGCTCGATCGCCTTTTGTTTGATCGTAACCGTGGGCGCACGTTCATTGATCAATTCACGAAGCGGATCGGTGATCTTCAGAAGTTCATAGATCCCTTTTCGTCCTTTGTAGCCTGTATTGTTACAAGCGTCACAACCCTTGCCGTAGTAAAATTGTTTATCGCCAATTTCTCCCCGCGAAATCCCCAGCTCCGCCAGTAGCGTGTCGTTCGGCTGATACGTGGCCCGGCATTTGGGACAGATGCTCCGCAATAAACGCTGACCGAGCACGGCCTCCAGTGTGGACGAAATCAGGAATGGTTCCACGCCCATGTCGATCAAGCGCGTGATCGCGCCAGGCGCGTCGTTGGTGTGCAGAGTGGTAAAAACCATATGCCCTGTGAGAGACGCTTGAATGGCAATCTGTGCGGTCTCAAGATCGCGTGTCTCGCCTATCATGATACGGTCCGGGTCCTGGCGCAGGAACGATCGCAAGACTCGCGCAAACGTCAGGCCGATGGCTTCGTTGACCGGCACTTGCACGATCCCTTCCAGATCATATTCAACTGGCTCCTCCGCGGTAATCAGCTTCGAATCAATCGTGTTGATCTTGCGCAAACAGGAATAAAGCGTGGTGGTTTTTCCCGAGCCGGTCGGTCCGGTCGCAATAAAAATGCCGTTCGGCCGCTCGATCATTTCGAGCAGAAAATTGTAGATGTAATCAGGCATTCCCAGCGCCTCCAGATCGAGGTTCACGATGCTCCGATCCAGCACGCGCAGCACCAGGCTCTCGCCAAATTGGGTTGGCAACGTTGAAACGCGGAGATCAACATTGCGCCCTGCAATATGCTTCTGGATGCGGCCATCCTGCGGTAGTCGCCTCTCGGCGATGTTCATGTTCGCCATCACTTTCACCCGCGAAACCACAGGCAACGCCAGATGGCGCGGCGGCGGCGAGATTTCGTAAAGTGCGCCATCGACGCGATACCGGATCTTGAATTCGTTTTCGAACGGCTCGAAGTGAATGTCGCTCGCGCGGTCCTGGATCGCTTGGTAAAGGATGAGATCGACAAAGCGAATGATTGGCGTCGCATTCGCCTCCGCTTCAACCGCGGCTTCGCCATCGCCCTGGCGCAATTGCAGAAGCTCCCCAGCTTCACCGAGCTGCTTGAGAACGTCCTCCATGCTCGTCGAGTCGGCGCCGTAATACTGCTTGATCAGCTCTTCGATCTGTTCGGGCGGCGACACCACTACCTGCATGTCTTTACCGAGCGCGAAACGGAGGTCGTCTGCGGTTTGGAGATCAAACGGATCGACCAGCGCGACCCGTAATGTGGTTCCGCTCATTGCAATTGGAAGCGCGCCCTGCAACCGAGCCAGCCCACTAGGAATAAGACGTAAAATTTCCGGCGCGACCTCGTATTCAGTGAGGTCGACGAAATCAGTGCCAAGGCCACTGGCGATCGTTTGATAAAAACCCGGCTCGTCGATGAAGCCGCCGTCGACCATTGCCTGCGCGACCGTCTTTCCGTTCAGTTCCACTTCGCCCAGCACGTCTTCAGCTTGCGAAGGTTGGAGCACACGCTGCTCCACGAAAAATTCGGCAAGCTGTTTATCCGTCATGGATTCGTTAAAACGTCAAATCGTTAAATCGACTAGCTCGCGTCACCCACGGTGACGGAGATGACTTCGTCTGCAGAAGTGATCCCTGCCAGTACCTTGCGTACACCGTCTTCGCGCAACGTTCGCATGCCCAATTCGCGAGCGCGTTGCCGGAGGACAAAGCTCGATCTGCGTTTGTTGATCATGTGGCGCACCTCATCGTCGATCACAAAAATTTCGAATATTCCCGTTCGCCCCCTGTAGCCAATTTGACGGCACTCCTCGCATCCTTTCGGCCTCATTACCTGCGCGTCGGCAAGCTGGCCGGGCTCAATTCCCAGCGCGCGTAACTCGGTGTCAGTGAGTTCGCCCGATTGTTTGCAGTGGTTACATAACTTCCGGACGAGTCTTTGCGCCATGACCGTGCGGACGGACGACGCAACGAGAAACGGTTTTACGCCGATATCGATCAGGCGGGCGACCGCAGACGGCGCGTCGTTGGTGTGCAGCGTGCTGAACACAAGGTGGCCGGTCAGACTGGCGTTCGTGGCAATAGTCGCAGTCTCGAGATCGCGAATTTCACCGATCATGATAATATTCGGCGCCTGGCGCAGGATGGAACGTAAAGCGGCGGCAAAGGTCATGCCGATCTCCGTGTTCACCTGCACCTGGTTGATCCCGGTCATCTGATATTCGATCGGTTCTTCCACGGCAATGATCTTGCGGTCCGGCTTGTTAACGTAATTGAGGCAGGCGTAAAGCGTGGTCGTCTTGCCGGAGCCGGTCGGCCCGGTGACGAGGAGAATGCCGTCGGGCAGTTTGATCAGACGCTCTAAGGTTTCCTGGTCATCAGAAAAAAATCCAAGTTCTGGCAAACCGAGCTTCAGGCTGGCTTTATCCAGTATCCGCAACACCATGCTCTCGCCGTGATTAGTCGGCATGGTCGAGACACGAAGGTCGATTGGCTTCTTTTTGATCTTGACCTGGATGCGACCATCTTGCGGCAAGCGTTTCTCGGCGATGCTCATCGAGCCGGACATGATCTTGAGCCGGCTGATAACGGCTGATTGCAGACGCTTTGGTGGCGCTTGCATTTCCTGCAGCACACCGTCAATCCGAAATCGGACACGAAATTTTTTGTCCAAGGGTTCCAGATGGATATCGCTCGCGCCAGCGCGATGCGCTTCGATCAGTAACATCGATACAAGCCGGACAATCGGCGCGTCTGCTTCATCAACTGTGATCGGTTCCGCGCCATCGCCGAGTTCCAAACCAAGCTCGACGTCTTCCCCAATTTCTTTTTGCAGAACATCCGCAGCTTCGTCGGCCGTGCCGTAGTATTTGATTAACGCTTCGCTAATTTTCCTGGGACTGGTGCAAACCAGTTCCAGCTCGCGTTGCAGGAGAAAACTCAGACTGTCCATCGTATCGATGTCGAGCGGGTTGCCCACTGCGACCACCAGCCCGGTTTCGCCAAAAGCGACCGGGATTACTTTGAACCGGCGGGCGTCTTCTCCACGGATCTGGCTGATGATTTGCGGCGAGATTACCATGGTGGAGATGTCGATCCAGTCCATGTGCGCTTGCGCCGCGAGTGTGCGCGAGACGTCCACCTCGGATACAACTCCGTCATTGACCAAAACATCGATCACGCCTGGCTCGCCATTTAGGCGCGAGCGCGCACCGTCGATCTGCTGGCGCGAGACAAGTCCTACATCGCTGAGGACTCTGAGCACGTAATCTTCGTTTTGTTGCACTGGTGGAAACTGCTGACGCGCACTTTACCGCAAACTGCGTGATTTTCCAGCCGCAGTGGGTAGGGACGCCGCGTTGCGGCATCCAAGGGATCGCAGCACGATGAATTATTCCACGGTTACGCTCTTGGCTAGATTGCGCGGTTTATCGACGTCGCGGCCCAGCTCGACAGCGAGATGATAGGCGAGCAGCTGCAGCGGGATGACCGCCAGGATGGGCATGACGTAATCGGGCACTTCCGGCAGCACGACGATGTCGTTGGCTATTTCCTTTAGATGCTTCGCGCAATTCCCGCTCGTCAACACGATGATGGGCCCCTTGCGGGCTTTCACTTGCTCGATGTTGTTCAGGTTTTTTGAAAACACTGAATCATCGGGCGCAATAAACACCGAAGGCAGATCGGAACGAATCAGGGCGATGATGCCGTGCTTGAGCTCCGCGCTCGGATGCCCTTCAGCAAAGAGGTATGTGATCTCCTTCATCTTGAGAGCACCTTCGAGCGCGATGGGAAAGTTGAACTGGCGTCCAAAGAACAGAAAGCCGTTTGCGTTGGCATATTTTTTGGCAATCGCCTCAATCTGATCGTTGAGATTCAAAACGGCTTCGACTTGTTCCGGCAATGCCGCCAGTGCTTCAATTACACGGCTTCCTTCTGCTGCGGAAAGATTGCGCATCCGCCCGAAGAGCAGCCCGAGCAGCGTGAGAATGACAAGCTGCGACGTGAACGATTTGGTGGCCGCCACGCCGATTTCCGGTCCTGCGTGCATGTAAACCCCGCCGTCGCTCTCGCGCGCAATCGTGCTCGCGACGTTGTTGCAAATTCCCAGGGTGCGAAAACCTTTGCGCCGGCTTTCGCGCAATGCACCGAGCGTGTCCGCGGTCTCGCCGCTCTGGCTGATGGCGAATACCAGCGTCTCGGAAGTCATCGGCGTGTTGCGATGGCGAAACTCGCTGGCGTAATCGACTTCTGTAGGGATATTCGCCAGCCGCTCGATCAAATATTCGCCGACTCTGCCGGCATGCAGCGCCGTGCCGCAACCGGTGAGAACGATGCGCCCGACATCGCGCAATTGCGGAGCTGTCATGTTCAGGCCGCCCAATCTTGCGGTGCATTCCTCTTGGTTGAGACGCCCACGCATCGCGTCGCGCACAGTGTTCGGTTGCTCACAGATTTCCTTGAGCATGTAATGGGGATAATCCCCTTTCCTGACGTCTTCGGCGGTGAATTCGACTTTGCTGACCGGATGCTCAGTGCTGTCTCCTGCGAGCGAAATGATCTCGAACTTGTCCGTCCCGGCCGCGACGACGTCGAAGTCGTTTAAATAGACTGCGTCGCGGGTGTAAGCGACGATCGCGCTCACATCGCTGGCCAGAAAATTTTCGCCGTTGCCAACACCGAGCACGAGAGGACTTCCCCGGCGCGCGCCGATCATAAAGTCCGGCACATCCGCATGCACCAAGGCGATGCCATATGTGCCGATGACTTGCCGAAGCCCCGTGCGAACAGCATCAAAAAGCCGGGCTTTTTTTCCCGGAGCGTCCACCGTGCTCGCGCATGAGTCGTTGTAGAGCTTCCCGATCAGGTGCGCGAGCACTTCCGTGTCGGTTTCGGAGCGAAAGTTCGAGTCGCCATCGCGGATAAGTTCATCTTTCAGCGCCTGATAATTTTCGATGACCCCGTTGTGAACGAGCGCCAGTTTGCCGCTGGCGTCAAAATGTGGGTGCGCATTTTGGTCGTTCACTCCGCCGTGAGTGGCCCAGCGCGTGTGGCTAATCCCATACGAACCAGACACCGGTTGTTTTCCCACTCGCTTTGCGAGCGCCGCGATGCGCCCCGCGCATTTACGGGTTTCCAACCGTCCGCCGTTGATGACAGCAAGCCCGGCTGAGTCGTAGCCGCGATATTCCAACCGACGCAGTCCGTCGAGTAAGATGGGCCCCGCCTCAGCGCGCCCCACGTATCCCACAATTCCGCACATGTTCTAAACTGTAGCGGCGGGCGTGTCGCCCGCAATGGCGAGAAAAAGAAGCCTGCTACCGCGAGTCACGCGAGTGAATCTCAAGAGCCAATTGTTGTAGCCCCGCCCCTGTTGGGCGTTTACTTGCGATGATGTCCTTGTCCCCGGACGGCGCACAGCGCCGTGGCTAACTTTCCCTGCTTCCGCAATGTCCTGGAGCAGCTACGTGGTCAAAAAAATTACCGCAAAACAAGCGACGCTGGGTTATTGGTGAGCAACAATGCAAAGCGGGAGGGAGCGCGATTTACTTCAAAAAAGTCCAGAAGCTCTTCCTGCTGCGCTGCCGCCGGGCACCATCCAGCGGACTCTTGCCATTATCATGGGCGGCGGCGCGGGCACACGCTTGTTTCCGCTCACCAAAGATCGCGCTAAACCGGCTGTGCCGCTCGGTGGCAAATATCGCATCGTCGATGTCCCGATCAGCAATTGTCTGAACTCCGGGCTTCGCTCGATCTATGTGCTTACGCAGTTCAACAGCATGTCGCTGCATCGGCACATCCAGGACAGTTACAAGTTCGATAATTTTTCGCGAAGCTTTGTGGACATTCTCGCTGCCCAACAAACGCCTGCCGGCTCGCAATGGTATCAGGGAACTGCCGACGCTGTCCGGCAAAACATGCGCTACTTCCTGGAGCGGCCGTACGATTACTACCTGATCTTAAGCGGCGACCAGCTTTACCGAATGGATTTTCGAGAAATTCTGCATCAGCACATCCGGTTGAGCGCGGACATTACATTGGCCACCAAACCGGTGGCGAAGCATCAGGTTTCCGAGTTTGGCATTATGCGGAGCGACATTGATCGCCGGATCACGGGGTTCATTGAGAAACCGGCAGATGAAACTGCGTTGCGGGAAATGAAAATGAGCCGGGAACTGCTGCGTTCCACCGGTTCCAACGAAGACGAGGAATTATTTCAGGCGTCGATGGGGATTTATGTCTTCAACCGAAACGTGCTCATAGAATCGTTGGAGAACGACCTGGTCGATTTCGGCAAACACATTATCCCAATGGCGATCAAAGATCGGCACGTTAGCGCGTTCATCTTCAAAGGCTACTGGGAGGACATCGGAACGATTCGCGCCTTTTACGAGGCGAACCTCGACCTCACCGACGTCGTGCCGGAATACAGCTTCTTCGAACCGGAGTCTCCGATCTATACGCATCCGCGTTTCTTGCCGGGCAGCAAAATCAACGGGGCCACCCTGCGAAAGGCGATCGTTTCCGATGGCTGCATCATTTCGGATGCGCATCTGGAACGATGCGTCGTGGGAATACGCAGCGTGATTCAGAGCGGCGCGACGATCCGGAACAGCATCGTGATGGGCGCGGACTATTTTGAATTAGGGCAAACCGATTCGTCACAGCCACCCATCGGCATCGGGCGCAACTGCGTGATCGATCGCGCGATCATCGACAAAAATGCGCGCATCAGCGACGGCGCCGTGATTACGCCGGAAGGTAAACCTTCGAACTTGGATGGAGATAATTATTTCATCCGGGATGGCATCGTGGTGATCCCGAAAAATGCCGTCATCCCAGCCGGCTTCTGGATTTAGCGCGCGGGCGCATCGCCAGGCTAATGTCGGGTATCGCTCGATCCCGTAGGCCCCAGGGCGTTGGTCTCCGGCGCGATTTCCCATTGCTCCTGGTGATTCCAGGGAAGTGATGAACCGCCGCGGTCGTCTGGATCATTAACCAGCTTTACGGAGTCGCGTTGACTTGCGCAGGAAGCGAGGATGATGGCAATTGCGCAGAACAGGCCGGTGAGGATTTTCCTTCGAACGTTACGGATTTGTGCCGCCATAAATCACAGTGTCTCCGGGCTGCACTTGCACGCCTCGAGCCAAACTGCTGGGGATGATATCGCCGATAGCCGTCGCCGGTTCAACTGAAGAAATGCGAATCTTTCCAATCAACGTTCCCTCCCGCAGAACGAGCATTTCGGAGTTCGACTCGACTCCATTGCGAGCGCCGAGATTCAGCACCACAAAATTGTAAACTTGATTGTATGCCAGCACCGTGCCGCGCACACCCGCGCGGTGGGAGCTGACGCTCTCCCCCTGCGTGCTCGCGGTTTCACGCCGCTTTCTTCCTTCCTTCGGCTGGGCCGTTCGCCCCTGAGCATCCTGGAGTTTTTCGGCGAGAAAAACTTTTTCCTTTTCCGCGCTGTCGAGCTGACGGCGAAGATCATCGACTTGCGATTGCAAATCAGCCGTCTGCGGGGCGTTACTGGAAGGACTTCCTGCGATCGAAGGGCTCGCGTTCTTCTCTGCTTCTTCCACGCGTTTTTGCAGCGAAGCGATCTTTTGCTGCCCCGCGTCTAATTTGGCTTGCAGATCAGCCTTTTCTTTCTGGACCTGCGCGCGCCCGGCCTGCGCATTCGCAACATTCGCGCGAACTGCTTTAATTTTTTGGATATTTAAAAAACCAAAGAATGCGGCGAGCACGAGGAAAAGAATGGCCAGCCCGCTCACGGTCTTCTGTGCGAGCGCGAAACCCGAATCCCTGCGCGCCATGAGTGTGCTCTTTAACAACAAATGATGCACAAACGCAATCACGAATTCGGGTTTTATGCGAAGGATCAGTGTTGAACACCCTTAGGGAGGTCAAGTAGATGAACGCGCATATGCCATAGGTCGCGTCTCCGTTTGTAAAGGAGAGGGGGAGGGTGAGGATTCGTTCAGGGCAGCAGCGCGAAGATTTTTGACGCTCACTTGTGTCCTCTCCCTTGTCGAAGGGGAGAGGCGGGACAACGTCAGCAAGCATGAAGGAGAGCGGCTGCGTTTCAATTCAGATTGCGCTTTTCCACGTTTCAACCGATAGACAACGCTGTGGGACAAAAGCACCGTGTACGAGCCAAACGCAAACGACGAAGAGCGTATTTACAGCGCAAGAAGGCAGCATCGCGAGCCAGTGCGGCGCGACCGACGCCGACCAAACAGCGCCTAAACAAAGAGCCGGAACCCACGGCGTAGTTTTAATTTCGATCACGGCCCTGTTCGGAGTTCCGCGTTTACGCGACCCGGGAAGCGCACGCCATGATCGCCGCCTGAAGGCGGAACTCCAAGCCATAGCTCCCCGCCGACCGCGTCGACGCAACTTCTCTCCAGAACGAGGAAAACGGCCAGCAGGAGATCGCAGACTTCGCTGATCAAATGTAAACGCGTATCGTTCGCAATGCCGGAGAGCGCTCGTTATCTGATCGTCGACGGGCACAGCGTTATTTTTGCCTGGCCTGAGCTGCGCAAGCTTCACGCGCGCCGTTCTTCTCTGGCGCGCGAAGCATTGGTCAAACAGCTGCGCGATTATCAGGATTGGACCGGCGTGCGGGTCGTGGTCGTTTTCGATGGAAAAGGCAAAAAGGTCGAAGCGACCTCTGACCCAGGTGATGTGCAGATTTTCTATTCGCGCAGCGGACAGTCAGCAGACGCGATCATTGAGCGATTGGCGAGCAAGTACGCCAAGCAGTTCGAGCTGATGGTTGCCACGTCCGATTCGATGGAAGCCGAGACCGTGCAGGCGTGCGGCGCGGAATGGATTTCTTCCGAAGCGATGCGCGTGCTTCTTTCCAGTGCGAGGCGAGCGTAGCGTTTCGGCGGATCGATCTCCCGAAACGGGAAGGGAAGATCGGCGAACTGTTCAATGAGCTCGCGTTTCTGGCCGTTCCTATTTCTTGGGTGGTTCCGGCATCGTTCTCAACCCAACCCGCGCGAGGTACTCATCCGCTTGCAGCAGATCCGTCCCCGCGCGCTCGATGATCTTGAGCAAATTATCCATCGAGGAGACTTCCTCGAGCTGCTCGGTCAAAAACCACTGTAAAAAATTGATCGTAATATGGTCGTTCTCTTTTTTCGCAAGATCGACAAGCGCGTTGATCTGCTTGGTCACGTGCACTTCTTGATCGAGCGAAAGTTTCACGGCATCGCGCGCCGTATTGAATTTTGATTTCGGCGCGTCGATCGCCGGGATCGCCACGCGTCCGCCGGCATCGACCACGTATTTGATGAATCGCAGCGCATGCCCCTTCTCTTCCTCGGCCTGCTGGAAAAAATGCTGCGAAAGTTGCGGCAATGCTTCGGCCGCAAAATGCGCACCGATCGCGTAATATTGTAGCTCCGCGCTGAACTCGTAGCCGATTTGTTCGTTAATGGCGTCGATTACTTTTTGGCTGGTTAGCATAACGAACACCTTACTGCGGATTACCCGCCTTCGTCCAGTGACTACGGTGCGCCAGGCACGGATGCAAACGGATCAATTTTGGGGACGAATTGCTGGGGAGCACAGGCTGCTAGTCTGTCGCAATCGGCTGCCAGCCGATTGCTTTTCCGGAGGAAACAAAGTGACGAGTAACTTGGTTGGTGAAAACATTCCATCTGAACGTACGTTTTACATATGAATGACGAACTTTTTGAAATAAACAGCGAGCGAATTGTTCGCGCCGGCATCAGCCGGCGGTTATTTCTTCGCACAACTCTCGCAGGCGGAGCGTCGCTTTTAGCCGGCAGAGCGGCCACGATCTTCGCGGCTGCATCCGCGAGCGATAACACCAGTTTCACCATCGGTGGCGATTTGGCAGTCAATCGACTTGGGTTCGGTGCGATGCGTCTAACGGGCGAGGGGATCTGGGGTTGGCCGCCGGATCGCGAGAACGCGCGCAAAGTTTTGCGGCGTGCCGTCGACCTCGGCGCAAACCTGATCGACACGGCGGATGCCTACGGACCCGAGACCGACGAATTGCTTATAGCAGAAGCGCTTTACCCTTACCCCAAAGGACTCGTCATCGCGACGAAGGGCGGTAATACCCGGCCCGGACCCGGCCAATGGGTACCGGACGGACGGCCTGAATATCTCAAACAATGCGTCGATAAAAGTCTCAAGCGTCTAAAGCTTGACCGCATCGATCTCTATCAACTGCATCGCGTCGATCCCAAGGTGCCGATGGAAGATTCGCTAGGCGCGCTAAAGGAAGCGCAGAGCGCGGGAAAGATTCGCCACATCGGATTATCGGAAGTATTCCGCGAGCAGGTCGCGCGCGCGCGCAAGACTGTGCCTATCGTGACCGTGCAGAACCGCTACAACATCACCGATCGAAAATGGGAGAACACGCTTAGATATTGCGAGAAAGAACAGATCGGTTTCATGCCATGGGCGCCGGTTGGCGGGACAAGGGGAATGACCAACACTGCCTTGGAAAAAGCCGCGAAAGATCACGGGGTAACGATTTATCAGCTGGGTCTTGCATGGCTACTGCATCGATCACCCGTAATGCTGCCAATCCCTGGGACATCCTCCCTCGCGCACCTGGAGGAAAATATGGCGACGGCGAAAGTGAAGTTGAGCGCGGACGAATGGAAGGCAATTGACGCGCTGGCGGGGCAGGCATGACGGCATAGCGACGTCCTATTGACTCGCATGTGCCCACACGCTCGCCCGCTGCCCGCGCGGGCTTGACCGGCTACCCGTCGGCTTCCTAGCTCGCCGTGTTCTCCGCTTCCGCCTTCGCCGAGGCCACGGCGCGACAGGCGAGTAGGCGACGCCAAAAAAGCAAAATGCCCGATGGGATTACCACCGGACATTCTACTCTGGCGACGTCCTACTCTCGCACGGCCTGTCGCCGTACTACCATCGGGGCTGCAGCGTTTCACTGCCGTGTTCGGAATGGGAACGGGTGGGACCACTGCGCTATTGTCACCAGAGTGCGGAGCCGCACTGGCATTTCGCTGCTGTCGCAGCGACGCAAGCACGAGGCCGAATCTCTGGGGACTATGATTGGCGAGTTCTGCAAACTCGTCACTCGTCACTATCTCAAAGAACTGTGATTCTCTGATATCTACATACAGGCGTTCATTTCGGCTGAGGACAGCCGACGCTACAACTTAAGGCTTCGTTTTGTTTTGAGATCTTTTGTCTCCTCTGATTGCTGAAACCGGGACCACCGATCCCGGCTACAGCGTAACAGAAAAGTAAAAGATCAAGCCGAACGGGTTATTAGTACTCCTGAGCTGAACACATTACTGTGCTTACACCCGGAGCCTATCAACGTGGTGGTCTACCACGACCCTTCAGGGAGAACTCATCTTGGGATAGGCTTGGCGCTTAGATGCTTTCAGCGCTTATCCTTTCCGAACATAGCTACCCAGCACTGCCGTTGACACGACAACTGGAACACCAGCGGTTCGTCAGACTCGGTCCTCTCGTACTAAAGTCTGAACCCCT
>QHMS01000038.1 GCA_003217895.1 Verrucomicrobiota bacterium | reverse complement strand
GTGACATCCATGAGCCGGTTGTCGAAAGCAGAATGCCGCCGTTGTCATTCATGCACAGCTGCGTCGCGAGCCCGAACTGGCGGAGGTTGCTCATATCTTTTGTCGCTTTCGCGCGCTCGAGAGCACTATTGAGGGCTGGAACTAAGATTGCGGCGAGGATGGCGATGATCGCCATTACGACGAGCACTTCGATTAGCGTAAAAGCGCGGGGGGAATTTCTGACGATTAAATTTTTCAATCTGGTGCCACGATATTGGCGTCCGCCAGAGAATGAAAGCAAAAAAAGAGTATCGCCCCGCAAGTTCGCCTGCGGACGTATCCGTCCTGTGGCGGAATTCCTTGACAACGCAACGGCAATTTTGTGTATGTAGGTCATGCCAGATCAAGCGCCTCCGCCTTCACCTGCGCCTCCGCCGAGTCCAGGGCCCGAGCCGGGTCCAAAATCCACATCGACCGGTTTACCTTCGAACGTGGCTGCGGCGATTGCCTGCATACCGCTGGTCGGCGGCATCATTTTTTACATTCTGGAAAAGCACGACAGCTTTGTGCGTTTCTACGCCATGCAATCAATCATTTTTGGTGGCGCATGGCTTTTGTTTAATATTGCCTCTTCTATCGTGCACGTGATCTTTGGCGCCATCCCGGGCATCGGCGGTATTCTGGTGTTTTTCTGGGCAATAATCGCCGCGCTTGTGCAGATCGCATTTCTTGTGGTCTGGATCGTTGCGACTATCAAAGCATTCACGAACGTGCGCTGGGAAATTCCCTACGTCGGACCAATCGCACGCAAACAGATGGACACCGCCAGCTAATCAAGCTCCAAATTCCAAGGTCCAAGCTCGCAATTGTCATCCTGAGCGGAGTGAAGAATCTCTGATCATTTCTTTCAAGCTCCGAAGACAGTAATCTGAGATGTTTCGCGCCGCGCAACATGACAAGATTAGAAGATCGTCGCGCGGTTTGGCGTTTCACTGAAGCTTGGATTAATCCAGCTTGGGAATTTATTTTTCTCGCAGCAGTTTTACGATCACCTCAGTCAAAATCAGCTCGTGATCGAGCTGGGTGGTGACAAGCTGAAGGTTCGCTTCCAGACATGCGCGCATGGCCTCGATTAATTGGTTGGTGTCGAACTGGTTCGCGTGTTGCGCGGCGATTCCCAAGGCATAGGCATTGATCGAGCCGTCTTTCTTGCGTGGCAAATGCTCCGTTGCTTTTGCCGGCAACCGGTTGATAGCGGAAATAAACTGGAACGGCGAATGTGGCGGCTGCAATCGATGCCGTTCCATCAGATCTTTGGCCAGCAGCAAATTCCGGATCGTCGGGACGATTGCTACCAACAAAATGCCGACGGCTTTTTCGCCATGATCCAATAAGCGGCGCACCAGCGTCAGCGCCAGTTCCAGGTCGCGCGTGGCCAGGGCGTTGCTTAGCTCGAAAATGACGCCTGCACGCGAGAGCGGCACCAGCTCTCGAACAAGATCGACCTGCACCAGGCGATCTTTGCCAAGAAAGGTGTCGAGCTTTTCCAGTTCGTTGTCGATCTGGCGCGTATCGCCTCCTGTGAGCAGTACAAACAAATCAAGCGCATCGGCGTCGAACTGGAGCTTTCGTTTTTCCGCGCGCTGTTGAACGATTACCGTTGCTTCTTCTTCCCAACCCGCCCGGCCCGAATCGAGCCGGTCAAAAACCTGCACCTCTGTGCGTTTGACCAGCGTTTTGTAAAACCCACGTCGCTTGTCCACTTCGGCGGCGCTGATCAAGAACGTGACCTCGGAACCGATACCGCGGTCGAGCATTTCAGACAATTCTTCCAGCGCGGATTGGACTGCTGCTGAGCGCGCCTTCTGGTCGTCTCCGAGAAAATTCGCGTTCTTGAGCCAAACTACTTTTGTGTTGCCGAAAAAAGGCAGCGTCTGCAGGGCTTCGATCGCCGATCTGATTCGAGCCGCAGCCTGATCCGCGTTATCCGCGGCGCCATCGATGATCTCCATTCCAAAGTCGGCAGCGCCCGGCGGTGTCAATTTTGCAGCCAGCTCCGTGGCCACGTGTTTCACCTCAGCTTCGTCCGAGCCGACTACGGCGTAGATATTTGCGCATTCTGCTTTGGTTTTTGCCTTTGGCATTGGCGACTTCATCGCACGCGCTGCGACCATCGACAAGGTGGATCGGCTTCTCCGAAGACGATGGCAAAGGTATCGCCGAAGGCGCAAATATCAGGCGGCAAAGTCGCATTATTGGCAACGCGTTCAAGACAACGCGTTCCACCTATACGCGCGAGCGGCGTCGGCCGGCGGCGCGCGAATATCTCACCTTTCGTCGTTGCGGTTCGATTTTGTCAATGCCAGCACCGCTTTTCACTTCCATGATTTGGTCGCGCAACAGAGCGGCGCGCTCGAATTCGAGGTTCGCGGAAGCCTCCTGCATTTCCTCTTCAAGCTCGCGCAGCAGCTCAGTTATGTTGAAATCGCCGCCGGCTTCGCGGATTACCGACGCGGCGATTTCGCGTCCACGCAAGATCGTGTGCAGACTCTCCTGCACCGCGCGGCGGACCGTTTGCGGCGTGATGCCGTGTTTCTCGTTGTAATCCATCTGCTTTGCGCGCCGGTATTCGGAAATCGACATCAACGCTTCCATGCTTTGCGTGACAGTGTCGGCGAAGAGCACCACTTCCCCGTTTACATGACGCGCCGCACGTCCGGCGGTCTGGATGAGTGAAGTCTGGCTGCGCAAAAATCCTTCCTTATCCGCGTCCAGAATGCAGACGAGCGAAACTTCTGGAAGATCGAGCCCTTCGCGGAGCAAATTGATTCCGACGAGGATATCGAAATCCGCCGCGCGCAATCCGCGCAGGATTTCTACGCGCTCGATCGCGTCGATGTCGCTGTGCAGGTAACGCACTTTCAATCAATCGTCTCGTCGATCTGATTTCTGAGGGGCTTTAGCGTAATTCTTGGATCGAGAAGTCCAGTCGGGCGGATGATCTGCTCGACAACGAGCGGCGCGCCCGGCGTGAGCACATCAAATTTTTCAGACGGCTCATCTGTAGGGGAGGCATGTGCTGGTGAATTGGACGTTGAGCGTTTTCCGCCCGCTACAGCAAACGGCACTAATTCCGCTTCTCCGATCCGCTGCCGTCGATGCGGGATGTATCCCTTGTTGCTCACTACGCTGTTTTGAATTTCAAATTCTGCCGGCGTCGCGCTCATGTAGATGATCTGGTTGGTCATCTTCATGAACTCGTCGAAATTGAGCGGGCGATTGTCGAGCGCGCTCGGCAGGCGAAACCCATAATTCACGAGCACGGTCTTGCGCGAACGGTCGCCTTCGTACATCCCGCCGATTTGCGGGATCGTCGCGTGCGACTCATCGATTACAACCAAGAAATCTTTCGGAAAAAAGTCGATGATGGTGTAGGGCCTGGAACCGGGAGGGCGTCCCGACAAATGTCGCGAATAATTTTCGATCCCGTTGCAGAACCCCATTTCCTGCAACATCTCCAGGTCGTATTCGGTGCGCATCCGAAGCCGTTGCGCCTCGAGTAATTTGTTCTGCGATTCCAATTCGACGATGCGTTGCTCCAGCTCTTCTCGTATCGTGCGCAGCGCGCGATTCAATTTATCTGCCGGAGTCACGAACTGTTTGGCCGGGAAAAACGTGATCACGCTGAGCGATTCGTGCGCGTGACCGGTCAACGGGTCAAATCGCGTGATCGACTCGATCTCATCGCCGAAGAACTCCAGACGAATCCCTTCTTCATCGGCGCTTCCTGGATAAACTTCAACCACGTCGCCCCGGACACGAAATCGCCCGCGGGCAAAATTCACATCGTTGCGTTCATAGAGCATGTCGATCAAACGACCAAGCACAGCCTCGCGCGATATCTGTTGTCCGCGTTTTACCGTGAGCAACATCTGCAGGTAATCTTCCGGCGACGTGATCCCGTAGATGCAAGAAACGCTAGCAACCACGATGGTGTCGCGGCGCGAAAGCAGAGCGCTTGTGGCGGCCAGTCGCAACCGCTCGATCTCTTCATTGATCGACGAATCCTTCTCGATGTAAGTATCCGAGCGCGCGATGTACGCTTCCGGCTGATAATAATCGAAGTAGCTCACGAAATATTCCACCGCGTTACGGGGAAAGAATTGCTTAAACTCGGAGTAAAGTTGCGCGGCCAGAGTTTTGTTGTGTGAAATGACCAGCGTAGGCCGGTCCAGGTTCTGAATCACGTTCGCAATCGTGAAAGTTTTGCCCGAACCGGTGACACCGAGCAGCGTCTGATGGCGATTACTTCCCTCAACAGACTTCAAAAGTTTGGCAATTGCCTGCCGCTGGTCGCCGCGCGGTCTGTAGTTCGATTCGAGCTGAAACGGCATTTAGCAATCTACACCGGTAACGAATTCGCGCTTGTGAAAGCGATTCCAGCCACAATCTGGCGCCGCACAAATCGCATTTCAGAAATCGGCAAAATTGCGCAAGGTTCTAACACCAGCGAGTATGGCTGCTGAATTTACGTCGGAGCTTCCGTTAGCGATCGGTCACGTCCTTTTCATGGACGTGATCGGCTATTCGAAATTGCTGCTGGACGAGCAGAGGGAGATCCAGGAACAACTGAGTCGGATCGTCCGTAGCACCGAACAGGTCCGTACTGCGGAAGCCGCCGGAAAATTGATCCGGCTCCCCACGGGCGACGGCATGGCGCTGGTTTTCTTCGACAGTCCTGAAGCACCAGTTTATTGTGCGATCGACGTTGCCAAAAAGATAAGAGAACATCCAAAGCTCAAGCTGCGGATGGGAATTCATAGCGGCCCAGTCAACCAGGTTCGAGATGTTGATGACCGGGCAAACGTGGCAGGCGCCGGAATCAGCACTGCGCAAAGAGTGATGGATTGCGGAGATGCGGGGCACATCCTTGTGTCGAAACACGCAGCTGAAGATCTCGCAGACTCACGGCAGTGGCGTCCGTACTTGCACGATCTCGGAGTGTGCACATTCAAGCATGGCGCGCCCGTTCACGCGGCAAATTTCTACGCCGGGGACTTCGGCAACCCGCGATTGCCCGAGAAATTCAAGCACAGCAGACGCACAAGAACACTGCCGTTTGGTTCAAGACTTCGATCGGACGGAACTACAGCGACAAAACGTTGGGAGCCAATTGCGGCAGCCCTCATAGCGATCAGCGTGTTTGGTCTTGTTATTTTCTTCTTTTTGCATCGGCCCTCGAGCAAATCCACGAGCGCGGCTGTTTCTACATCGTTGCCTGCGTCGATTCCGGAGAAAAGCATTGCGGTGCTTCCCTTTGAAAACAGGAGTGATGAAAAGGAGAATGCCTACTTTGCGGGCGGAGTACAGAACGAAATTCTGACCAATCTTGCCAAGATCGGAGATTTATGGGTGATCAGTCGCACCAGCGTTATGCAATATAAAAGCGGGGCGCCGCGTAACGTCCGCGAGATAGGTGAGCAACTTAGGGTTGCACATCTTCTGGAAGGAAGCGTTCAGCGATCAGGCAACCGCGTCAGGGTGACGGCGCAACTCATCGATGCCCGGTCGGATACTCAACAATGGGCAGAGCACTACGACCGTGATCTCGCGGACGTGTTCGCGATTCAAAGCGAAATTGCCAAAGCGATCGCAGACCAGTTGAAGGCTAAACTTTCGCCGCAGGAAAAAGCACGTGTCGAAGAAACACCGACGGCGAATACAGAAGCATACGTGTTCTATTTACGGGCAAACCAAATCGAGCGAAATCCGGACACTCTGCTTGAGGATTATAAGATTGCTGAAGGACTGTTCGTCCAAGCGATAGAACTTGATCCCAACTTCGCACTCGCCCACGCGCGCCTCGCATCCATTCAAGCGGAGATTTTCCATTACTACGAGCCGACCGACGTCCGGAGAGCGAAAGCCCGCACTGAAGCCGAGACTGCTTTGCGCCTCGAGCCAAATCTTGCGGAAGCGCACTTCGCGCTCGGCCAGCGCATCTACTGGATAGATCGGGATTACGGGAACGCTCTCGAACAATTTGAGCTCGCTTCTCGTTTATCGCCAAGCAATGGAGATGCGCGCCGATTGATCGCGGCGATTAAACGCCGGGAAGGCAAGTGGGAAGAAGCGCTTGAGGCGTACGAGAGAGTTGCGAAGCTCGATCCGCAGAACCCGAACACCGTCCGCGAAGTGCTTTTTACTAACACGTCGATGCGCCGCTGGCCGGAAGCCGCGGAATGGGGCGAGCGAATGCGCGCGATGGCTCCGGCATCCCTGGTGGCGAAGATGCAAAGTGGCTACGTCGATTTCTGGTGGAAAGGGGACACGCACTTGTTGAAATCGATCGTGGAGCAAGTTCCCGCCGGCATTGATCCTGACGGCACTGTCACTTCGTGTCGATGGGATGTGGCCATGCTGCGGCGCGATTATTCCGCGGCCAAAACCGTTCTCCAAACTTCGTCGGTGAATGAGCTCTCGTATACGAATGCTGGAACAACTCCAAAAATCTTTTTCGAAGGGTGCATTTACCTTGCCGAAGGCGACGCTGTAAACGCTCAGAAGGCATTCGAACTGGCAAGACCTGAATTGGAGGCTGCTGTGAAAGAAGCGCCCGCGAGCGCGGAGCGACACGCGGTTCTCGGCTGGCTTTACGCGTTCATGGGGCGCAAAGACAACGCGATGAGGGAGGGCCAACGCGCGGTCGAGCTCAAACCAGAATCAAAAGACGCCGTCGATGGTACACTTATGAATGGTTACCTCGCTTTGATCTACGCTCGTGTCGGTGAAAACGATCTTGCCATCCCTTTGATCGAACGGTTGCTAAAAATCCCGGGAGCGGTGGACAGTGCCGATTACAGCATCACCATCAACGATTTGAAATATCGCTGGGAATGGGACCCGATTCGCGGCGACCCGCGCTTTCAAAAATTGA
Source organism: Verrucomicrobiota bacterium (assembly GCA_003217895.1). Classification (GTDB taxonomy): domain Bacteria; phylum Verrucomicrobiota; class Verrucomicrobiia; order Chthoniobacterales; family UBA10450; genus Udaeobacter. The sequence goes on along the minus strand of QHMS01000038.1, from coordinate 1,926 downwards.
TCGCGGAGAAGAAACCGTGAGTCTGACAGTGGACTGCCTTTGTCTCGCCTAAGGAATGGGAGTCAGATTGGCATGGCAAATCCATTGCCAGCCGCTCGCTCCTTTTTTCCATACACTCAAGCGCGGGGCGCGCTTCGTCGGCAAGCGCTCAAGATCGATCGATTCTTGTGCCGAAATCATATAGGTAACCACAATGTTGTCGTCATTCATGGTCGATTTAAATTCGCTAAGCGCTACCTGGCCGACGCCCAGTTTTTTGATCAATGTTATTTCACCGGCACGGTCGCGGGCGCCATCCACGTGAACGGACTGAAAGCCCTCAGCTATTTTAGCTTCCACAGCTTCCCAATTCTTCGCCTTGATGTCTTCCCACATCTTTCTCTCCATCTTCTCGCCGTCGTTGGTCGTTTGGTTCATTTCACAGCGATACGAGCGGGGTCTTGTTCCTGTCAAATTTCAAATCTGCCGATTGCTAAATGCGGGCGAGATACGAGGCTCGATCGGGCTAATTGAGCGGTGAATCTGAAAAAGTTTTTTGCTGAGCTAAAACGCAGGAAGGTTTACAGCGTCGCAATCGCGTATGTGGTCGGCGGCTGGGCGCTTGCCCAGGGTGTCGCGCAGGTTCTACCGGTATTCGACATTGCGAATTGGGTGGTCCGCCTGATCGTCGTGTTAATTGTGCTGGGGTTCCCAGTGGCGCTTACGCTCTCCTGGTTTTTCGATCTCACGCGGTATGGAATTGTACGGACACCGAATGCCGATGTTGCGCGCAGGATCGATCCTGCGCAATCGGCGAATTCGTCGGAACGCTCAATCGCCGTTCTGCCATTCAGCGATCTGAGCCCGGGACAAGATCACGATTATTTCAGTGACGGGATTGCGGAGGAAATCTTGACTGCGCTGGCCAAGATCGACGGACTTCACGTCGCTGCGCGACGGTCTTCGTTTTGGTTTAAAGGCAGGGAAAGTCAGCTTAGTGAGATAGCGAGTAATCTGAATGTCCGGCATGTCGTGGAGGGCAGCGTTCGGCGTGATGGGAATCGGGTACGCGTAACGGCCGAGTTAATCGACGCGTCAAACGGTTTCACGCTGTGGTCGGAAAAGTTCGACCGCGAAATGCATGGAATTTTCGCGCTGCAGGACGAGATCACGCGAGCCATTGTCGATGCGCTGAAACTGAAGCTCGACATTTCGCCGCCGCCTGTGTCCCGCAGCACGGACGCTTACGATGCTTATTTGCAAGGTCTCTTTTATTCAGACAAAAGCACCGAAGAAGCTTTGCGGAAAAGCCTGGAATTCTTTCAGCGCGCGCTCGATAAAGATCCGAAATTCAGTCGCGCATGGACGGGGATCGCGAAGACATGGCTTTGGCTGGCGGACGCGTACGTGCCGCCGCTCGAAGCGTATCCAAAAGTTCGGGACGCTGCGCTGCGTGCATTACGTCTGAGCAAAGATGAGGCCGAAGCGCACGTTTATCTGGCGGAGACCAAGCGGATACTGGATTGGGACCTCGACGGCGCCGAAGCCGAATACGTCCGCGCGTTCGAAATCGACTCCAATTCTACAACCTCGAATTATTTCATCGCTGCATTTTACGCCGCGATCGGCGAGCGCGAGAAAGCCCTTACGTATCTAAACCGCACGGCGAAAATTGATCCTGCCTCGCTCTGGGTTAGCAATTTCGCCTGCGAGATCTACCGATACTTCGGATTAATCGATGAAGCGATGGCCGCTGGCGAGCGCTCGTTGCAGCTTGATCCGACATTTCTTTATAGTGAACCGCTGCTGGCGGCGCTTTACCGGGAAATGGGACGCTTTGATGACGCCATTGCTTTATACAAAAAGTCGCAAGACCTCAGTGGGCGAGTGCCTTTTGGTCTGGCGATCACCTACGCGAAGATGAACCGCCGGGAGAAAGCGAGGGAT
>QHMS01000037.1 GCA_003217895.1 Verrucomicrobiota bacterium | reverse complement strand
GACGCGCGAACACACCATCAGACGGTTGAAGAGCGAAAAAATCCCGCCTATTTGAGCATTGGCCGGCATCTTGCTGAAAAGGGGGTTGCACCTCCAAACGCGCCGCAGCTATTGGCCGAAGCACATCGCCGACGGGAGGCGGTGGATCAACTATTGCAACACCGCACAGAGCTGAGCACGCTCTCCAGCCAAATCGACAAACAGGACCTACGGAAGTTTTATTTTAGCGTCTTCTCGGTGCTCGTCCTGCTCGCACTCACGCTGTTGGTTGTTTTTCAGTCTCCGCGAGGGCGCGAATGGTTGCCGCAAGAAACCGACACCATAATGTCGATTAACACCGACCAGTTTGAGCGGGCGAACCTCGCCAAACGCTGGCCTAACGACCAGCCAAAGCTTTTGCCGGGATTAATTGGCGCGGCCGCATCGGTTCCAGGATTGAAGCTCTCCCGCGATGCAGCGCGCGTCACGCGTGCGCTCACCACCAATGAAACCGGAGAGACTCGAGAGTTCAACCTTGTTGAAACCCGCCGTGGCCTCTCCAAAATCATTCGTGCAATCAGCGACGATAAGACTTTCCAAAAGCGACCCATCAGTGGCTTGCCGGTTTGGGAACGAGAGCCCGTGTCTGCCGAGGCCGCGGCGGGCAAGTCTGATTTCGCCGTTGCCCGGGTGGGACCGGCGACCCTGGCCGTCGGATCGCCCGGTGAGGTGCATGAACTAGTGCACGTGCGCCTCGGAATGAAACCAGATCTGAAAATAACCGGTCAGCTATTCGATCGTTTTCAAGCACTCGATCGTGACAGCGCGCTGCGAATCATTTCTCGCGATCCGCCTGACCTCTCACGCGTTTTCCACCCCATTTTTACCTCTGAACTGCTTAATGCCTCACAATTGCTCGGCCTTGCAGTGACCCTGCAAACTCCAGTAAAAGCCAGAGTGCTCATAAGAGTGAATTCGACCACAAACGCAACCGATCTCGCCCGAAATTTGCACGACAATCCGCAGCAATGGCTGCGTTTGCCAGACTCGCAATTGTTGCTTTACTCCCAGCCGCCGGAAGTCCAAAGACAAGGTACCTCGAACATGGAATTGCGTTTCGCTGTCCCCGAAGATAGCGCTCGTCTTCTCCTCGAACGCCTGGCAAAAACTGACATTCCTCAATCAGTGGCAGCGTATTAAGAACCATCTCCTAATGTCATTCTGAGCGAAGCGAAGAATCTCGGATTAAATCTCGATCGATGCACCAATTGAAAATAGACAGAGATGTTTCTCCCGCACCTGCGGGATCAACATGACAACGCCATTTCTGAGATGAGCGATGAGTCCTAATTAACAAGTCAAATGCGACACTCGAGCCTTTACCTTTGGTCACTTGCTGGAATGGCAAGCGCGCTGATGTTAATGAACGCAACTGCCGGCGACTTTCTTGTCGATGTTCGTTCGGTTGATCCGACAATCATCGTCGAGTTGCGCTATGCGGAGCGAAACAATTTGCTGGGGCAACCGCTTTATCCCCACGGAACGCGCGCGCTCGCTCGCCGGGAAGTCGCCTTAGGTTTAGCTCGGGCGCAGGCGTTTCTGCGTCGCTATCAATACGGTCTGAAAATCTGGGACGCATTTCGGCCGGTGACCGTGCAGGCAAAACTTTGGGAAGCATCACACAACAGTGATTACGTTGCCGATCCTGAAACGGGCGCGGGGTCGCTGCACAGCTGGGGCATCGCTGTTGACGCTACTTTGGTTGACTCGTGGAATAACCCTGTGCGCATGCCGAGTGACTTTGACGATTTCACGCCAGCTGGGATGTGGCGCTACATGGGCCCTTCTCCCGAAGTCTGCGCACACGTACGCTTGCTGCAGAACGCAATGCTGCGCGCGGGGTTTTGGGGATCGCGCACTGAATGGTGGCATTACACGATCGCTCATTGGCAAAAGTATGTGCCAGCCGAAAAAGCGAAGAGCGCCGGAAAAACTTTAGCGACTCACTGGGAAGGGCGATTGTGATCGATGCTTTACTCCCAGCCGGCCTGACGTCCAAAGCCACGGCAGGGCAAACTTGGAATTGCGCTTCACGGTCCCCGAAGGCGGCGTTCGACTTCTGCTCCAACGCTTGGCAAAAATAGACACTCCTCCAGCGGTAGCAGCGTATTAAGAAAAAAGAAAATGCGACGCTTTAACATGTGCGTTTTGTCGGTTGTCGGAATGGCAGCCGCACTGGCGTCAATGAATGCAAATGCTGGCGGACCTTTTGTTGATGTCCAATCTATTGATCCGACGATCACGGTTGAGTTGCGCTACGCAGGCCGAAATAATCTTCTTGGACATTCGCTTTACCCCCATGGAACACACGCACTCGCTCGTCCCGAAGTCGCTTCAGCTTTGGCTGTGGCCCAGAGCGTTCTGCGGCGTTACCAATATGGTCTCAAAATCTGGGATGCGTATCGGCCGGCGTCAGTGCAGGCTCAGCTTTGGGAAGCGTCACACAACAGTGATTACGTTGCCAATCCTGAAATCGGCGTCGGCTCGCTGCATAATTGGGGTATCGCCGTCGACGCCACCTTGGTCGACTCACGGAATCGCGACGTCCGCATGCCAACGGACTTTGACGATTTTACTCTCGCTGCAATGTCGCCTTTCATCGGTTTGTCTTTCGACAAACGCGGACATGTGCGTTTGCTGAAGTTTGCTGAAGTACGCGAAATAACCGGACATGTGGGTTTGCTAAAGGCCGCTATGCACAAGGCTGGTTTTTGCGGCTTACGCACTGAATGGTGGCATTTCACGATCGGTGATTGGCAAAAATACGTGCCGCCTGAAAAAGCAAGGAGTGCCGCACGAGTTCTGGAAACTCATTCGGAAGGCGGATTATGATCGATTCGGTACTGCGAGGTTTGCGCCAGCCGGAATACGTCCATGTCTTGCTCAATCCGCTGCCAGTTTACGGGTTGCTGATTAGTTGGATCGGACTGATCATCGCCGTCATTCTAAAGAGCCGTCGCGCTCAGGTTGCCACATTGGCGCTCGTCCTCGTCACCTCGCTTTCCGCGTGGCCGGTCTATGAATTTGGCCAGCAAGCATACGATCGCGTCCTGTCGATGACCGACGAAGACGGAGAACGCTGGCTCGATGAGCATCAAGATCGCGCCGAGGACCTCATTTGGATTTTCTACGCGCTCGCGGTTTTGAGCGCGGCTGCCATCGCAGTGCCGATCAAATGGCCGAAGTCATCTGCGCCACTCGTGATCGCGGTGATTTTGCTCGGCGCAGCCACCTTGGCCTGCGGTAGCTACATTGCTTATGCCGGTGGCAAAATTCGACATCGCGAATTTCGCAATCAACCAGCGCCGCCCAAAAGACCCGACCACGAGCACGACTAAATCGACGTTGTAGCGCAGGCGCTCCGCCTGCCAGTTTTCGGTGGGCAAGCGACGCGCTTGCCCTACAATTTCGCTGTGACAACACAGCTGGATCGCGCAGAGAGCGACATCCAAGAACATAGTGCCGCACTACAGAAGCCGCTCGGCCTGCGCGATCTCGTTCTTACGCAGATTCTGTTCGTCGTCGGCTCGAGCTGGGTCGGCGCCGCCGCCAAACTCGGGCAAGCGCATCTGTTCTTTTGGCTGCTGGCGATTTTGCTTTTCTACATTCCACAGGCTGCGGTCGTGATTTATTTGAATCGGATGATGCCGCTCGAAGGCGGCATTTATCAATGGGCAAAGCTCGGGTTCAACGAGTTCGCCGGATTTATCGTCGCCTGGAATCTCTGGCTGTTATCGATCACGGTCATCGCGATGGGCGGTATGTTTACGACTACGAACATATCTTACGCTATCGGCCCGGCGGCCGCATGGATGCCGAACAGCAAATGGTGCGTGTCGCTGATCAGCGCGGTATTGGTCGGCGGCCTCGGGTGGGCTGGCGTTCGCGGTTTGTCGTTAGGTAAATGGGTCCACAACATCGGCGCGTTCGCGATGTTGGCGGTTTACTCAGCGTTGATTCTTTTACCGTTACTCGGGCTCGCGCGCGGTGAATTGAAAACTTATCAACCGCTGCAGTTCGCGCTGCCCGCGATGTCGATCTTCTATTGCTTCAACATTTTCACTAAACTCGCCGTAGGCGCCCTCAGCGGATTTGAATACGTCGCAATTCTTGCAGGCGAAACACGGGCGCCCGCGCGTGACATTGGACGCTCCGTGCTGATCGCCTCTCCCGTGATCGCGCTCATGTTCATTCTAGGCACGAGCTCGGTCCTCGCGTTCATCGGCAACAATCCCATTGACCTCATTGGTCCGGTGCCGCAAACGTTGCGACTCGGTTTACAGTCGTTTCCGATCGCCGGAGCCGTTGCTTCTTTCGGCATTTTGTTGATGGCGACACGAACAATTGCTTCGACCAGCGTTCA
>QHMS01000036.1:2614-6826 GCA_003217895.1 Verrucomicrobiota bacterium | reverse complement strand
TTTGTTGTGCCGACGCTGCTTGTCGTGTGCGGGAAATGCGGATTGAACGCCTGCCCGCTGTAACCTTCCGACGAGAACGTTTGCTGCTGCGAATAAACCCATTCGCGATTCGCATTTTGTGAGCTGACTACCACCGCGCTGGAGGATCGGATCACGGCCATTCGGTTTTTCTTTACTGTGCCGTCAATGCCGAGCATGAACACATCGTCACGCACGACTTGTGGGTTGTAGGTGGTGAAGTTTCGGTCGGTCACGCCCTCGAATTTATTTTGAGGCACACGCTGGTTTGCTTTCATCGGCAAATGACAACCGAAACAGCTCGTCGCCCACGAGGTGTGACAGATCTGGCAATCCATCGCAGTATTATCATGCGCGAGACGTGCGCAGCGTTGCTTCGATTCCGTAGGAACAGAGCCCCAAGTTTTTCCATCGCGCTGCAGCGTTTTCGCGTAAGCGGATTTGGGATTGTAATGCGACGAGAGCGGATCGATCGTGTCGATCGTTTGTGGAATTTCCCATCGTATGTCCGGCGACATACTGGATTGCTGCCAAAGTTTATTGCCTTCCCAAACAAACCGGGCACCAAACGGCGTGTTACTCGTGTTTAGCAAGTCGATCTGTCCGGCGTTGCCACTGGTGATCAACGTCGGCCGCTTGTCGATCGTACCGTGACAATCGACGCACGTGATCGTGGTCGCGTTGCGCGGCTCGCCATAAAGCATGCCGTTGCCGTGAACGTCGACATCAAAATGGCAGTCGCCGCATTGCATCCCGTGCGCGAGGTGCACGTCTTTCAAGTGCACTGCTTTTGCAAATTTCCGCGGCTCGTCATTGCCGATCTTGTTGTCATCGAGATCGAGCAAGTTGCCTTTGCGATCGTGTTTGAAAATCGCGCGGAACACCCAGCCGTGTCCATGGTAATCGGCAAACTGTGTGTGTTTAAGTTCCGGATTTAGCTCCGCGACGCGATCGAGGAAATCCTTGTCGCTCCAAGACCCGCGCGCGGCCGCGGCTTCCGGGTTAATCATTGTCGACCCTACTAGCTCGGCATCGGTGGGATTATGCTGTTTTTTTGGATACATGAATTCGCCGTCAGTTTCCTGGTCCCACCACGTGTAACCGAGATAGGGATTCACGAAGAGGTTTCCCTGGTGCATGTGGCAGTTCATGCATTGGCTCGATGGGACCGAGCGGGTGAATTGATGGATAATAGGATGCCCCTCTTCATTTTTCGGGATCGTTTTGTCGGCGGTGAAACTGAGACCTTGATGTCCGTATCTGCTCCACCAGCCGGAATTAGTGGGCGAACGATCGTTCGCGTAAACGACATGGCAGGCCGAGCAACCGCTTGCTCGATAATCGCCCGGGTGATCGTTCGATCCAAAAAATCCTAGAAGCGGATCGTGCAAGCGGGTTTTTTGCAGACCGAGAAACACGGGGTCGGTGCGATTGAGCGTGCCGAGTCCGCGTTCAGACAAACGATTACGCGGCCGGCCGTTGGGTTCCTCGCTGGTTGGAAGCCCCAGCTGTAATTGCTTTTCGCCGCCTTTTTCAAAAATGCGCAAAATGTTTCCAGGATTGCTCAAATTGAAACGCGGCAACGGCTCGATGAATGGCAGAATCCCGTGGACCCGCGTGTCGTCGGGCGTGACGGGCGTGTAATTGACGAGTTTGAGTGGCGAACCATCCGCGGCGTAAGCCTGTCCGAACCGGTAATTCTTTAAATAAAATGCGCCGTTGTTATAGAGCGCGGCGCCCCAAAGCATGGCGCCGTGATTCATCATGCTGTGATCGACGTTGCGAACGATTTCGCCGTGGCAAAGGCCGCAGGCTTGCTGTGCGACGCGCAAGTCCCCGGGATTAATGAAGCGGATAAATTCCGGCGATTCGTGATTGAGCCACGCGTTTGAGTTGGGCGGGTTGGCCGACGTTTTCCAAAAATCTTTGTTGCGTGGTAAGATGTGCGCCTGCTCTTTCTTCAAACCGCGCGCAGGATTGCCGCCGTGGCAATCGGTGCAACCGAGCACGACATTCTGCTCAGCCTTGTGCATCGGCTCGACGCCTTGATGACACTGTAAACAGCCAACGCTCTTTGCGTCCGCTTCGCTTTGTGTTTGATCGATCCAGTTTCGCGGCGGCAAGGCTGCACGTGCGATCGTCGATCTTTCCACAGGAACCGAAGTCGGCGGGCCGTAGCCGGTAGACTCTTGTGCGATAGCAGTTCGTACAAAACTAAACAAAAGCAGAAAACGCCCAACGCCGAACGCCCAACTTCCAATTCTAAAAGCAGAATGCCGCGTCATCTTGCGTTCTTCTCTGTTGTGCGGACGCTCGCGGCGAAAATCCGAACCAGTTCTTCAACTTCGGTCAAAATGGATCGCAATTTGGCTGATTCAACGAGCTCGAGCCGAGCAATCAATCGCAGCCATCGCCAGGTCTCCCGCAATTCTTTTAAGCAAACGCGGAGCTTGTGGAGAAAATCTTTACGGGACTCACCAGCTTCAACTTCGCCATGGTTCGCCAGAGGAGATGTTCCGCACCGCAGTAATTGCCCGGCAATGTGATTGCCCGCTTTCGTACTTGGAAGCGTGTCAGCCGGGCTAACAATCTCCGCCGTAAAATTTAGCAGCCGTTCTTCCAAGTCGTAATTGCGTCGGACGCCGTACTCTCCATGATCAGTTTCCGCAACTCGGCCGCCTCTGAATTCAATGTTCAGAGTTGGGCGTTGGGCGTTCGACGTTTTCTTCATTAATATGTCAGCGTCAGCGTCACAATTGCGCTATAAAGAAAATCATCCACATGACCAGCGGGCGGTCCTGGATAACCAGGGACCGGAATGGTGCTTGCGCGGTAAATATCTTTGTAACCCCAGCGAGGGATCAAAAAGCCGACGCCTGCCGTGACAATAATGTTTTGCGTAAGCAAGGGGCGCCATTCAAATCCTCCGCTGCAATCAAGCGCGAAATCGTTGCTGGCATGATTGGTGAAAAGAACAAGTTCGGTTGTGGCTGTATCGACGGTCCGAACGTAGTTCACGTTCATAACGCCTCTCAGTTTCGGTGTGATATCCGCGTCCAAGCCGTAGCCGACGATGAAAACGCCTGGGTTGACGAAGTTTGATTGGCCTTCCGATTTGCTCGTGCGGAAATCGACTACCAGACTGTCGCGTTGCTTAAAATTCACCGCGGTGCCGCCAAGGTTGAAACCTTGATGAGAGAAAAAACTGAACGGGCCGCCGATGAAAAATGGTCGGTCAAACACAGTGTCGAACCCGGTCGCGTGTGAGTTGGCCGGATTATGGTCGCCGCTCCCATAAAAGACTGACAATTTGTGGCGGAGCCAATCCTTATCGATGGAAAGCTCGAGTGCCGCCATCTGCGCGCTGATTTCAACGCGCTGGCCGGCGATACCATTTAAACCCTCTTCGCCGAAAACCTGGTAAAATGCGTGGTCGATGTTAAGCCAGCCGATGTGTCCGTCGCCAGTCCAGCCGAGGTAGTACGCTTGCACGTAGTGATCGGCCACTGTGCCGATCGGCGCGGGCCGCGTAATAAAGCCGTTTTTGTCGTAGTGCCTGCTGGAGTCATCGAAATTGGCCAGGAAAGTTAGCTCGCCGGTATAACCTTTCCAAATCAAATCCTGCCGGAAAACGTTGGCGACCAAAATCTGCTGATTACGCCGGCTAAACTCATTGAGGTCCGAGTAAGTGTCCTTCTCGAGCATGTCGAAGGCGGCGAGGTTGTATTGCCAGCGGTTGTTGTCGTAGTTGCCGAAAATGCGGACCCCAAGGTTGGTGTCGTTGAAAATGAAGCCGCGGAAATCGCTCACGAACGGCTGGATGCCGGCGCGCATCGAAATAAAATCGTAATTGTACGATAAATCGCGCAGGTGAATCTCGCCGAAGGCTTCCTGCAGCGCGAAGAATTCCTTTTGCCGCGTGGTGCCCAGTTGGGGATTCGGATTCACCACATTGCGTTCCTCCACGTCGATGTAGTTGTGATTGTAAACGCCAAGCAAGCGCAGCGCCCAATCGACCGGCTTAAAGGCGGTCTCGCCTTTGAAAAGATCGAGACCGATGGAGAAATCGTTAGCGTAAAAGAGTTGGTTCCCCAGTCCGAAAAATTCCGAACTGTTCGGGCGTTCCGTACTGACGCCGCTGGGCGTTGGCAACTTGCGTGCTTCAAATTGGAAGAAATCTTCCGCGGTGATGTT
>QHMS01000036.1:0-2469 GCA_003217895.1 Verrucomicrobiota bacterium | reverse complement strand
AATTTTGTCCGGCGCGGCACGACTTCGCGCACGCCTTTGCGCGGAAGTTCGAGCGAGCGCGGAAGCGGCTCTTCGCCGTATTCCGGAAGCTGCGGGAGCACCGGCGGAAAAAGTTCCGGCGGCGCTTGGGGTTCTATTCGCTGGGAGGCCCCGGGGTCAGGATTGAATTCGGATGGTGGAAGCGGTTCTTCGCTCTGTGCAAGCAAGGTTGTATTTGCGAAAATCAAATTATCTTCGAGCGAAAGAACAATCGGATTTGTCTCGGCGCGCGTGCCGACGATGTGGATCCAAAAAAGAGCGAGCAGCGCTGCCGTCCGTCCCGTAATCGTTCCGGCGGGGGACCGAATTGAGCAGCGCATGGGATACCGAAGATGCCCGAAAAGACCCAGCCTTTGCAAGCTCACAAGCAGCGTCCGGCTTTTCCCGCCATCCTTGCTCAGCTGCGGTTCATAGGCCGGTCCTTGAATTTTTCTGGCAAACAGTCTTGCGATTTGTTAACAGCAAGGCCGATGAAGGTCCGTGGAATAATTCTCCTTGCGGCAAGCTTGATTGCTACTTCCGGTTTCGCTCAACTGACCGCGACTGACGTCACGCAAATCGTTCGTCAGGCGATCGCGCGCGCAGTGGCGATTTCGCCCAACAGTGTGATTGCAGTAACCGATCGCGAAGGCGATGTGCTTGGTGTGTGGGTAGTGCGCGGGGGCAACGCGACCTTTCCTGAGATTGCCACCGCGGTTTCAAAAGCGGGAACGGCCGCATACTTGAGCAGTAACCAAGACGCGTTTACCTCGCGCACTGCCGGTTTCATTATCCAGCAACATTTTCCGCCGGGCGTGAGTAACACAGCTCCCGGTCCGCTCGTCGGAGTCGGCCTATCAAACCTGTTCATTTCCGACATAAACACATTTCGAGGTCCTAACAGCGTGATTGTGTTCAGCCCGACGCCCGGTGCCATCGACCCGCCGCTGTACCCTCAAATTAAACCGGTCAGATTCGCATCGCTGGATGGCTCGCCCGGCGGCGTTCCGCTTTACAAAAACGGCCAATTAGCGGGCGCAATTGGCGTGACGGGCGACGGGGTTCCGGGACCGGTTGCAGGTTTCCGTGCCGAGAATCCGTTCATCTTCATAAACGGATACGACAAAGATGAAGACATCGCATTGGCCGGACAACACGGTTATCGGCCTTCGTCCGGCATTCTTGCGACGAACGTTTTCGTCGGCGGCATCCGACTTCCTTATGTGAATTCATCGACAGTCTTTTCGGGCACACTGGTGCAAGGTAATGCCGACTCTCGCTATCCGATTCGTGCCGCGCCGACGCCATTCGCTTATCCGGTCGCAACTCTTGGCGGAGTGTCGGGACAAATTCGTCAGCCGATCATCAATGATCCGGTCGGTGGAAGAATCAACGGTCAATCGCGGCTCACCGCGCAAGAGGTGAGCAGCATTTTGAGCTACGCCGCTCACCAAACGAGCATCACTCGGGCTGCCATTCGTCTGCCGATCGGCACGCCGATGAAGGCCTTCATCACGGTGGTAAACAATCCCAACGCGGCTGGCGTTGCCCCGACTGTGCTGGGAACTTTCCGCACCGGCGAGGCGACATTGTTCAGTTGGGACGTCGCAGTGCAGAAAGCGCGTACTGTCATTTACTATTCGACCCACGATTTTCTCAATTTCGGCTTACACGTAGCAATGTCGGTACGCGCAGTCGGTTTTCTTGCCGAATGCCATTATCCGCCCGGCATCGATGGCAATCTGCAAGGCCCTTTCAACGGTCAGCAGGAGATGTTTTCGGGTTTACTGGGCAATCATTGCAATCCCAGCCTGATCACTTTCTCAGGCACGGGAATAAATCCCGCTCTTCCAAACGGGATCACGATTTTCCCAGGCTCATTTGGGCTTTATCGCAATGGCGTTCTTATCGGTGCCATTGGGGTTAGCGGGGACGGCGTAGATCAGGATGACTTGACTGCTGCCGCGGGCACGCGCGATTTCCTCGCACCGTTCTCAATCCGAGCCGACCACTTTTTTTTCCGCGGCACTCGGTTGCCCTACGCAAAATTCCCACGCGATCCGGGAGGGTAAATCCGAGTTGCCAGCCATTTTTGCGGGGTAACCTTCGGTATCGCTGACAGTAACAATCGCTGGTCTGCAAGAATCATCCGCATAAGCGCGCCAACGGTGTCCTCGAAAAATTGCGCCGCAACCGTCAAGCCGATAAAGAAGCGCTCGCGGATGGTTGGTCGGACTTACAAGGCGCTGGCTGCCTAACGCGCCTAACGACGCTCTACATTAGCTTGATTATGGCAGACGCTTTGCGCAAGATCGTCGCCTTCACATCAAACCATGATCGCCATCTCGTATCGCCGTGAGGACTCGACGCCCGTCGCCGGGCGTTTGCATGACCGACTGCGCGCCGAATTCGGGAACGACAATGTGTTCATGGATTTTGACTCAATTCCCT
>QHMS01000272.1 GCA_003217895.1 Verrucomicrobiota bacterium | reverse complement strand
GTGATCGATTACATCCAGAAAGGCGGATTGTTAATGTGGCCGATCCTGGGCTGCAGCATCATCGCGATCGCCGTTTTTGCCGAGCGCCTCTTTTACTTGCACCGCGCCACAATTCATGTCGGCGAATTCTTGAAGGGACTATCGAATCTGATTCGACGTCGCAATTTCGCTGAGGCGCTGCATGAATCAGCCGGAACCCCGGGACCGGTGGCGCGCGTGATTCACGCCGCGATTATTCGGCACGATGCGCCCCGGGCGGAATTGCGCGATATCGTGCAAGAAGCTGCCCAGCTCGAAGTACCAAAACTGGAGCGGTTTCTTGCCGTGCTCGCTACAATCGCTTTTCTGACGCCGTTGCTCGGATTGCTTGGGACCGTTGCGGGAATGATCGATGCCTTCGGGACCATCGCTTCAAGCGGTGGTTATGCGACAGTGACCGAGCTTTCCGGCGGCGTGTATAAGAGTTTGCTGACCACCGCAGCCGGCCTGGTCGTAGCGACCCCGACTTTTGTCGCTTACAGCTATCTCTCTTCGCGCGTGAACACAATGCTTCATGATATGGAACGCGCAGGGATCGAGATCGTGCACATGTTGACTGAAAGCCGTCCGATCAGTGGCATCATCAGTTTTCAGCAACCCGAAGAGATGGCGCGTGAGGTTGAAGCGCGCCAGGATCTGTAACCAATGACGAAGCACGAATGTCGAGTGACGAAGGAAATCGAAATGGCGAAGCCCGAAGAGAAGTGAACGCGGCAGTCCGTTTTTCGTCATTGGAGCTTCATCATTCATTCGGCATTCGTCATTCGGATTTCGGCATCAATAACCGTTTCGTGAAGAATTGTTTAGCGTGCGCATGAAACTAAGCCGAACAACAAACTACAATTTCGGGTGGCTCTTGCTTATTGGGTTGGTGGACGTCGCTTTCCTGCTCGTTTTCTTCCTCTTGCTCAGTTCGAATTTCATCCTGCAACAAGGCATCTCAGTTTCGATGCCCTTCTCACGCTTTACGCTCGGTCCACAAACCAGCCGGCAGATCATCAGCATTACCGGCGGCGCCGTTCCGGCGATTTATTTCCAAGACCAGCGAGTCACCATGGAGCAACTTGGGCCACTACTGGATGGAGCCAAGCGCAGGGACGAATCGATTATCATTAAGGCGGACCGTTCGACGTCGTACGAAACGGTTGCCGAAGTGGCAAACGCTGCGCTTGAACACGGCATCACCTCCGTCGCGCTGGCTGCGACTCCGCCGCAATGAACAGCATTATCTCGCAGAGCGCAGCCGAACCGCTGATCTTTAACTGGGATTCCCCTCGTGGCGAAAAACTAGCGATCACAATTTGTTTGGTACTCTCTTTGGTTGCGCACGCCTTCTGTTTTTCCATTTTCCAAATTGTTTATCCACCAACGGTCGCACTTCTGCCGCCGCCAGCGCGCGTTGCGCTGATTACGCCCGCCGCCGAAGAAGGTCGCACGCTGTTTCGCTGGATCGATGCGGAAGATCCGGCGCTTGCTTTCACAACTCATCGTCCGCAGGACACAAAGCTCCGTGCGCTGCCAAAGGCCGAGCATGTGCCGTCCTATTCCGCCATTGAGCCGGCTCTCAAGAATATTCCGCCGCTCGAACGCGATCTGCGAATCCCGAGTTGCCAGCCACCGGGCGCGGTGCCGTTTGTCCACCAAAAAACCGCACCGCCGGTCAGCGTTGTGAAAACGTCCGTTTCGTTTTCAAACGAGCTTCAGGTTTTTGGCGCTCCGACTCCGCCGGAGCCAGCTTTCGTCGCATCCAATGAAGAAATGCCTGAAACGATTCGGTTCCGAATAGCTGTAAACAAGCTTGGAGAAGTTCGTTATTGTTTTCCGATCAATTCATCGAACGATCCCGCACTGGACGAGCAGGCCCGCTTGTATATTGCGCGCTGCCGTTTTTCTCAAAACAGCGCAAACGCTGGTAAACCCGACTCGTTTCTGGCATGGGGAACCGCAACAATTGTGTGGGGCAATGACATCGCTCGCCCGCAGCCGGCACGAGCGCCCACCGCTACGCCGTGATTCGCGTTAGCCTTGCCACCCTGGCCACGATTTATCTGCTGCTTTTTCTTGCGGCGGTTTTTCTCTTCTGGATAGTTGGAGAATGGAATCGGCGGCGGCGCGAGCGGCGGGCTCTCGAGTACCGGTTGCGCTGCGTGATTTGCGCGTTCGAATTTGAGGATCGAACCGACGCGCTGCTTCCTCGTTGCCCGCACTGCGGAAGTTTAAACGAACGATTCAAAATGGAGCAGATTTAACATGGGAATGTGGATAGGCCGAAATCGCAAGGCGCGTGTGACCTACGGCTTCGATGAAATCGCGCTGGTGCCGGGGCGCGTGACTATCAACCCCAATGAAGTCGATATCAGGTTCCGTTTGCCGCGCAAAGAAGCAGAACCACTTGAATTAAAAATCCCCATCCTCGCCAGCGCCATGGATGGAGTCGTCGACGTGCGCTTCGCCATCGCCATGAACAAATTGGGCGGGCTCGCCGTTCTGAATCTTGAAGGAGTACAAACGCGCTACAAAAACCCGCAGGAAGTTCTGCAAAAAATCGTCGATGCAAATAAATCCGACGTCACGGCGCTGCTGCAACGCATCTACCAAGAACCGATTCAGGAAGACCTAATCGCGGCGCGTGTGCGCCAGATCAAGGATGACGGTGTATTGGCTGCGGTCAGTTCCATTCCTCAGCGTGCCGCGGAATTTGGCAGGATTGCGCAGGAGGCGGGCGCGGACGTTTTCGTGGTGCAGAGCACGGTTTCCACTGTGCGGCATATTTCTTCGGAGTACAAGTCACTTGATCTGGAAAAGTTCTGTCGCGAAATGCGCATTCCGGTCATCGTTGGAAACACGGTCGGTTACGATGTGACCTTCGAGATCATGGAGTGCGGGCCAGCTGCGGTTTTGGTCGGTGTCGGACCGGGGGCGGCTTGCACTTCGCGCGGTGTGCTTGGACTCGGTGTTCCGCAGGTGACTGCCACAGTGGATTGCGCTGCGGCGCGCGACGCGTACTTCAAGAAATCGTATCGCTACGTTCCAATCATCACTGATGGCGGAATGAGCAGGGGCGGCGACGTGTGCAAGGCGTTGGCCTGCGGCGCGGACGCCGTCATGGTGGGCAGCGCGTTCGCCAAAGCGCACGAAGCGCCGGGACGCGGCTATCATTGGGGCATGGCCACTCCACACGCAAATCTTCCGCGAGGCACCCGGATCAGGGTGGGTTCCACCGGCTCGCTGAAACAAATCCTGTTTGGTCCTGCAGAAGTTGACGACGGCAGCCAAAATCTGATCGGAGCCATCACCACTTGCATGGGCAACGTCGGCGCTCGCAATATTGCCGAATTTCAGCAAACGGAGATTATCATCGCGCCATCGATCAAGACCGAAGGAAAACTCTTCCAAACCGTTCAAAGCGTCGGAATGGGAACCAGCTAAGATTATTCAGAGATTCAGTGGTTTAGAGATTTAACGATTGACGTTGCGCTACATCGTTGAACCGTTCCACGCTTAAATCCGCTAAATCACCAACTCGTTAAATCGCTAAATGAATAACGATCGCAGAGTTGTTATCACTGGCCTCGGTGCCGTTACGCCTATAGGCAGTGACGTCGAGACATTTTGGTCCAACCTGAAGAACGGAGTTAGCGGCATCCGTACAATCGATGCATTCGATACGACAGCTTACGATTGCAAAATCGGTGGGCAAGTTCGCGATTTCGATCCGAAGCCGTTCTTCAAAAACCCAAAGGACGTCCGCCGGACCGATCGATTCACGCAGCTTTCAATGGCCGCGGCAAAAATGGCGGTCGCGGATAGCGGGATTGATATCGACAAACTCGAACGGCGAGACCGTTTTGGTGTGATCGTGAGCACGGGGATCGGCGGACTGAAAACGCTCCAGGATCAACTGACGATCCTGCTGACAAAAGGACCGTCGCGGAACTCACCATTTACGATTCCGATGCTCATCAGCAATATGGCGAGCGGCGTCATATCAATGGAGTTCGACCTGCGCGGCCCGAATTTGTGTATCGTCACCGCCTGCGCCACATCAAACAACGCCATCGGTGAAGCCTGGCGAATTATCAAATTTGGCGACGCCGACATCTTCCTCGCCGGCGGTTCGGAGGCGTCCATCGTCGAGATTGGCCTTGCAGGATTCTCGGCGATGAAAGCGCTCAGCACCCACAACGATGAGCCTGAGCGCGCTTCGCGGCCCTTCGACCGTGACCGCGACGGTTTTGTAATGAGCGAAGGCGCAGGCGTTGTGGTGGTAGAGGAATTGGAGCACGCCAAGGCGCGTGGCGCGAAGATTTACTGTGAGATCACAGGATACGGCGTCTCTGCAGACGCTTACCACATGACGGCGCCGCCGCCGGACGGCGAAGGCGCAGCGCGCGCCATGCAAATGGCGCTCGAGCATGCCCGCAGATCACCGGATCAGGTGGATTACGTCAATGCGCACGCCACCTCCACCGATATCGGCGACATTTGCGAGACTCGCGCCATCAAGCAGGTCTTCGGAGATTACGCTTATAAAGTTGCCATCAGTTCCACCAAATCGATGACTGGCCACTTGTTAGGCGGCGCCGGTGCAGTAGAAATGGCCGCATGCGCATTGGCTATCCGCGACGGTGTCATTCCGCCGACAATCAATCTGGAAAATCCGGGAGAAGAATGCGACCTCGATTACACAGCAAACGTCGCTCGTGAAAAGAAAGTGCGCGTCGCTTTGAACAACTCTTTCGGTTTCGGCGGTCACAATGCCACGCTGGTCGCTGCCGCGTTTGAAAAGTAACGCCGCGCCTTTGACTATTCACCGGCCACAGTCACTATTTACCCGCGAACGTTTTCGGAGTTCACTACGCGCGGGCATAGCTTAATGGTAAAGTTCCAGCCTTCCAAGCTGGCTATGCGGGTTCGATTCCCGTTGCCCGCTCATTCACCTATGAACACAGGGGAAAAGACGCCTGCCAGAGCGCAACAGTCACAAGCGAGAAGTTTATCGCAGTGTTCGTCGTTCGATTCGTAAAGTCGTGATGGAGGTCACTCATGGTGCTTGCCAAGGGCAAAATCGTGCGTCCGCCCCCGACCTCTAGCCGTGCCAGGATCTTCGTCGCTGCTGCGCTACTTACTGCTGGTGCATTAGCGGCATGGGCCAACAGTTTTCGCGGGCCGTTCATCTTCGATGATCTTCCCGCCATCGTAGAAAACACGACGATCCGTACGCTTGCGCTCCCTGGCGCACTGGCGCCGCCCCACACCGGTCAGCCTGCGAACGGCCGGCCGCTCGTCAATTTTTCCTTCGCGCTCAATTGGGCCATCGCGGGTGCCAACGTCCGCGGCTACCACGTACTCAACCTTGCGATCCACACGCTCGCCGCGCTAGCGCTGTTCGGCGTCGTGCGCCGGACGCTACGGTCCCGACCGCTCGCTGCAAAATTCGGGACTGACGCGACGCCGCTCGCGTTCGCGCTGGCCGCGCTTTGGATGCTACACCCTCTCCAGACCGAGTCGGTAACTTATATTTCACAACGTGCTGAGTCGCTTGCCGGGTTATGCCTGTTATTGACGCTATACGGGTCGATTCGAGGTGCGGACTCGCCTGTGCCCATGCGCTGGCACGCGCTCGCAGTTGTCATGTGCCTGCTCGGCATGGCGACGAAAGAAGTCATGTATGCTGCGCCGTTGCTCGTGTTGCTGCACGACCGCACTTTTATCGCCGGGACGTTTCGCGAAGCGCTGCGTCGACGACCATGGTTCTACACCGGACTCGCGGCGACATGGCTGTTACTCGGCTGGCTCGTGAAGCAAGCGGGTAACCGCGGTGCGACGGCCGGCTTCGGCCTCGGCATCACGCCGTGGCACTATCTGCTCACCCAATGCAGTGCCCTCATACATTACGTGCGACTCGCATTTTGGCCCGCCCCGTTGGTGCTCGATTACGGCGTAGTGACAACCAAGTTCCTTTCTGAAGTCTGGCCACAAGCCGCGCTGCTGGTAGCGCTTTTCGGCGCCACGCTCATCGCGCTCACCCGATACCCGCCGTGGGGTTTTGTGGGCGCGTGGTTTTTTCTGCTGCTCGCGCCGACTTCGAGCGTGTTGCCACTCGCAACACAAACCATCGCGGAACACCGTATGTATTTGCCGCTGGCAGCGATCATTGCCGCCATCGTCGTTGGCGTGTGGCATCTCCTCGGCCGTCGCAGCGTGGTCGTATTCGTTGCAATCGCGATTGCCTTGGGCGCGCTGACCGCGCAGCGCAACATCGATTACCGCTCTGCGGTTTCGATTTGGCAGGATAACATTGCGAAGCGGCCCGATAGCCCGCGTCCGTACGGCGAACTGGCCAGCGCGCTCTCTGATACCGGGCGCATCCCCGAAGCGCTCGCCGCATACGATACCGCAGTGCGTTTGCTGCCGAACTACCCGAAGGTGCGCCACAACTACGGCGTTGCGCTCGCCGCTGCGGGTCGGCTCGACGAAGCCGCCGCGCAATTCGAACTCGCGGTTGCACAACTCCCCACACTCGCCGACGCGCATTATGAGCTCGGCAATGTGCGTCATGAGCAAGGCCGCAATGTCGAGGCGCTTGCGTGCTACGAAGCTGCGATTCGTCTCCGTCCCGATTTCGCCCTCGCCCATAACAACGCCGCCAACATCCTCACCAATTTCGGCCGCACTGACGAGGCGCTAGTGCATTACGCGGCCGCAGTGCACGTGGACCCGAATCTTCCCGACGCCCAATACAACTGGGCCAACACTCTTGCCCACGTCGGTCGTTTTGCCGACGCTCTGCCGCATTACGAAGCCGCGCTGCAGCTCGCGCCCGCGCTTGTTTCCGCGCACGAAAATCTCGGCATCGCGCTATTCAACCTCGGCCGCTACGCCGACGCGGTTCGCGAATTAGAGATCGCGCAAGGCCTCGCGCCCGAGAGCGAAAGCATCCGCGCCAACCTCGCCACTGCCCGCGCGCGCGCCGCGCGCTAGAGCGATGTTGGACGTTGTCAACGCCGCTTTCCCGTTCCCAGGGCTTTTCGTTCGCTCGGCCTGTCGTGCCAACCAAAGCGGCGCAATTCGTTTCACGACAGCTTTGATTTTTCCAGTTCTGGCGGCCACCATTTCCGCCTGATGGAAGACCGGCGCTCCATAATCGTTTCGCTAATCCTCCTGCTCGCAATGGCGCTGGGTATGTTTGGCGATCTTTTATTCGCCGGCGGCACACGCGTGCTTGGACATCCGGGCAGCGACATGTTCTTGCAATATTTCGCATGGCGCGAATTTGGTTTCCGCGAATTGGCGAAGGGAAATCTCCACCCCTGTCGCGATCAACTGGTCAGTGGCGCTGCATGTTTTCGCCACTGGCGCGTTCATGTTTTTTTGGATGAAACAACGGGGTCTCTCGGCTCCGGCCAGTTTCTTTGCGGGCACCCTGGTTATGTTTTGCGGCGCGTTTTTTTCACACGTTTTTGCCGGGCATTTGCCTCAGTTGAGTGCGATGACGTGGTCGCCACTCATTCTTTGTTCGATCGACGCGGTTTTCCGGACTCAGCGCGCTCGTTGGTCTTTGCTTGGGATGTTTGCTATTGCAATGCAGACGTTGGCGGGATTTCCGCAGTACGTCTTTTACACCGGCATCATTGCCGGGCTCTATGCCACATTGCGATTGATCGGCCACTGGAATTGGCGGATCGCGGCGGCCTTGCTGAGCACCTATCCAGCCGGCGTTCTTCTTGCAGCCGCGCAATTGCTGCCCGCCATTCAGACAACGCGCGAAACCACTCGCGGCTTCAGGCTGCCGTTTCAATTCGCCTCCATGCTCTCCCTCCCGCCCGAAAACTTCGTGACGCTGCTCTCGCCGGACCTTTTTGGCCACATAGCGAGATACTGGGGACGCTGGTATTTGTGGGAAACGTCACTTTTCATCGGCGTGGCAGGCTTGGTGTTCGCCATCTACGCGATAATTCGGTGCGAACGCGGAACGAAATGGCGCCCTGTGATTGTTATTTTCGTTGCTTTCTTGTTGGCCCTCGGCGCGAATACACCGTTGTTCGGTTTTCTTTATACATGGGTGCCCGGCTTCGATCGCTTCCGCAGCATTTCGAAGTTTAGTTTTCTGGCGTCGCTATTTCTTTGTCTGCTCGCGGCCAGCGGACTCAACCGCTTGTTCCGAGAAAAGAGAATCGAGATTCCATTTATCGCTGCCGTTTTCGCGGGTGCCGTGGCCTTGGGCGTCGCCGGATGGTGGATCGCAAGCACGGGGTCCTGGCCGGGACTAATGAACGCAAGTCGCGCGAGTGGCCAATCGTATTTATTCCCCCAACTCTACGCGGACACGGAATTTATCGCTCAATCGCAGCATCTCGCAGCGATGTCGCTGTTTGTTGCCGCCGGAGTTTGCGCGCTCCTTGGCATCATCCTGGCCTCCGCCAGGCGAGAGCCGCGTGCGCTTTTCGGCGTGATCGCTTTGGGCGCGGCCGAAATGCTTGTTTTTGCGCACGGCGCGCGCGCCACGTTTGACAGTACTACCATCGTGAATCGGGATGAAAAGCGCTTTCTCGAGGAACATCCCGGCGATTATCGGATCATGAATGTAGCGAACCCGAACAGCGCGATGTCGATCGGCGCGCAAGACATGTGGGGGTACGAAGCGACCGTGGTGCGGCGCTACGCCGAGTTCATGACATGGAGCCAGGGGGGTAATCCCGACCAGGCAATGTCGTATGTGAAGTTCGTCCGCTACGATCCCCTCTTCGCCATGTTGCGTTTGGGCTATGTCTTGGGGCAACGCGGAAATCAATTAGAAATCGGCGATGCCTCCGAAGCGCCCATGTCTCACCTTCAGCTTGTTTCCAGCTATCGCGTCCTGCCAGATCGCAACGCAATCTTCGACGCGTTGCGATCGACGACATTTGATCCCGCGCGCGAAGTAATTTTGGAATCGGAGCCGGAACCGAAGCCCGTGCCGTCCGAAAGCGCCGGCGCCGCGCGAATTGTTGCCGGTTCAACTGACGCCCTGGAAATTGAAGCCGATGTCGAACAACCCTGCATCTTGCTGATCACGGATGCGTTCACGCCATCGTGGGGAGCTGTCGCCCTGCCCGGGAGCGTTCAGACAAATTACAAATTGCTTCCGGCAAATTACATCTTGCGAGCGGTGCCACTCCTGGCGGGGCATCACCATATACGCGTCGAGTACACGCATGGTGCGCTTACAATTGGAAAGTGGATTTCAATTATCGCTGCCCTTGCGTTTCTCGCGGCCCTCGGCCGGTGCGTGCGTACTTGATCGCAGCTATTGATCGGGCGAGATCAATTCGCGGTGCCGCCAGGCGTAGAGGAATCCGGAGTAAATCGTTAGTGCCACGGTGATCCAAACCAAAATCGGGCCTGCTTCTGTCCACGCCCGCAGCCACCACGTCGAGGTTTCATTCGCATGGCGCAGTTCGGCAATCGAGAGGAGCGCGAGAAAGAAGATGATCGTGACGATCTGCCAGGAGGTTTTCTGTTTACCGAGACTTTCCGATGGAAGAATCCGCCCTTTTGCACTGGCCATTAGCCGCAATCCGGTAATCAAAAAATCCCGCGCCACTACTGCCGTGGCCGCCCATGCCGGCACAGCTTTAAGAGGCACGAGTGAAATGAACGCAGCCGCCACCATGATTTTGTCCACCAGCGGGTCCATCAAGCGCGGCGGTGCGCGCGTACTGCCAGGAGGAATTGAGCGCCACTACGAAGAGAACCGTCAGCGCAAACCGGCCCAAAGTAATTCGGTTCGCCCAATTCATATTCGCATCGCCTCCTGCGAAGGCGCGCCTGCCACGCCGTAGCCTTGGCGAAGGCGGGGCTTCTTCCAAATCGGCACTTTCTTCTTTAACTCATCGACAATCCATTGACTGGCTCGAAACGCTTCTTCCCGATGCAAACTCGTCACGCGCAGAAAAAGCGATGGTGCCCCAACGGCGATAAAGCCGAGTAGGTGAAGAATGAGAACAACCCGAAGTCCAAAGTTCTCCGCGGCCTACTCGTCAATTCGTCTCAACTGATGTTCGGCCATTTCTCGATGCGCTTCATATTCAATTCCTTCGATCTCGCGTCCATCCTCAAGTTTCCGCACTACTCCCCAAAAATCGACGAGCGCTCCCACGTCAGTGGGATTCCTCTTCGGCGCCTTCAACGGCGCCTCCGTCAGGAAAATTTCACAAACCGAATTTGCCATGCGCTTGAATGTTCGTTCCATTGAATGGAGCTGTCATGTTGAGCGAAGCGAAAACTTAGCCAAAGAAGATACTAAAATGACAACCAATCAATGTGATATTGGCCTGATCGGCCTTGGCGTGATGGGCGAAAATCTCGTCCTCAACATGGAATCGAAGGGATTTTCTGTCGCAGTGTTCAATCGCACCACCGAAGTCACCGAGAAATTCGCTGCCGGCCGTGCTCAGGGGAAAAAAATTCAGCCAACGCGCACCGTGGAGGAATTGGTCGCGGCGCTTAAGAAACCGCGCATAGCGATGATAATGGTCAAAGCCGGCGGGCCCGTGGATGCTGTGATCGGTCAACTCGCGCCGCTGCTGGAAAAAGACGATGTCATCATCGACGGAGGAAATTCGCTTTTTACCGACACACAGCGCCGCAACAAAGAATTAGAGGGAAAAGGAATCCATTTTGTCGGCATGGGTGTATCCGGCGGCGAAGAAGGCGCACTCAAGGGTCCTTCGCTGATGCCGGGCGGGTCGCGTGAGTCTTGGGAAATCATCGCGCCGATTTTTCGCAAGATCGCTGCGCAAGTGGATGGCGAACCGTGTTGTCGATACATGGGACCGGACGGCGCCGGACACTACGTCAAGATGGTGCACAACGGCATCGAGTACGGCGACATCCAGTTGATCTGCGAAGCCTATGCCATTCTCAAAGACGTTTTGCAGATGGAGGCAGCGCAACTGGCTGAAGTTTTTACAGAATGGAACAGAGGGGAGCTTGAGAGCTACCTGATTGAGATCACATCGCAGATTTTTCGAAAGATCGATCCTGACACCGGTAAGCCGCTGGTGGATATGATTCTCGATAAGGCCGGCCAAAAAGGCACCGGGATCTGGACACTTCAAGCCGCGATCCGGCAATCCGTTGTGATATCAACGATAAACGCTGCGGTTGAAGCGCGCGTTGTCTCCTCGCGAAAAGAAGAGCGTGTGGCTGCATCGAAAATCCTCCCGCATCCGAAAGCCCGGACGTTTAAAGGCAATCGCGCTCGTCTCGTCGATGCGGTGCGCGATGCGCTTTACGCGTCGAAAATTGTGTCTTACACGCAGGGAATGGAGCTTCTGCGTTCTGGCAGCACTGAATACAAATGGGATCTGAACCTGAGCGACATCGCCACCATCTGGCGAGGCGGCTGCATCATTCGCGCGAAATTTTTGAACCGCATCGTTCAAGCGTATCGGCGCGATCCCGCACTGCACAATCTTCTGCTCGATCGCTATTTCACGAGGGCCATCAAGAAAGCGCAGCCCAAATGGCGTCTGGTGTTATCGGCCGCTATCAAACATGGCGTGGCTGCCCCGGCATTTTCCGCATCTCTGGCGTACTTCGATAGCTATCGCTCCGCTCGCTTACCAGCGAATCTCCTGCAGGCGCAGCGCGACTTTTTTGGCGCGCATACTTACGAACGGATCGACAAGCCCGGCGTTTTTCATACCGAATGGATCGAGTCCGATCAAAAACCAGCTGAAAGACCGACCCAGCCGAAAACCCCGCCGCCGCATCACGCGGGTGAGTAGCTGTAGCCGCCGCCCTGTGGGCGGCGCGCTCGCTGCGCATAGCGAAGCCGACTACAGATCAGTGAAAATCGTGCGATACGCTTCCGACGAGTTGTTCGCCCGCCTGCATCGTTAGCATTGCGGGCAGGTGCGCGAGCGCTCTGATCTGACGCGCTTTAATCAAAACTACGTTGTCTGAATTTTGCACTTCGCCTTCGATGAGCAGGAAGGCTTCCTCGGTAATGACGAGGCGAAAGCGTTCGAACAAGTCTGGCTCGACAATTGCATTTGAAACGCCGGTCTCGTCTTCCAGGCTGATGAAAACAAATCCTTTTGCTGTGCCGGGACGTTGTCGGCAAATTACGTTGCCAGCGATCTGAATCGTCGAACCGTGGCGTGCATGAACCAGATCGATCGCACGCCAAATATTCTGCAAGCTTTCGCGCAGCAGGTTCATCGGGTGCGGCCCGGTCGTCAGATTCATGGTTTCGTAATCCGCGCGCACACGCTCGGGAAGGGTCATCGGCAGCAGCGGGGATTCTGTGTTCTGGGGAGCGCACGCCTCCGGCGTGCTGGCGAACGCATTCTGCGTTCGCGAACTTTCGAAAGATTGTCTCGGCAGAATGCCGAAACCAGCACGCTTAAAGCGTGCGCTCCCCGGAGTTCCGCGATCCAGCAAATCCTCGTGCAGTGTCTCCTCCACATGCCACATGGCGGCGCGACGATGTTCGGCAAAACAATTCAAGGCGCCCAATTCCGCCAAGGTGCGTACTTCGTCTTTCGTCAGGGGAACTCTCCGCTTGAAATCTTCCAACGACTCAAATTGGCGATCTTGCCGTTGCCTGACGAGTTCTTCGCCGTGTTCCTCGCGTAATCCATTCACGACGCAAAATCCGAGTCGCACGGCATCGACAACCCTCACCGACGCTTCGCGTCCGCCTCTCCTTACCCAGGGAGAGGATTGAGGTGAGGGTCGCTGGTCGGAAATGACGCTGCAGCGCCAGTTCGATTTCATCACGCATACCGGCTTCACTTTTACGCCATGCCGCTGCGCGTCTTTCACAATCGTCGCTGGTGTGTAAAAACCCATCGGCTGATTGTTCAGTAAACTTGCGTAAAATTCCGGTGCGCGATGCACTTTCAAATACGCACTGCCGTACGCGAGAATGGCGAAACTGATCGCGTGCGATTCGGGAAATCCATAAAGCGCAAATGATGAAATGGACTGAATGATTTTTTCGATCTTGTCCGGCACCACGCCTTTTCCCTCCATGGCGGCGCGCAATTTTACGCTTACTTTGTTCATTCGTTCTTCGGAACGGTGAAAGCTCAGTGCGCGTCGCAATTCTTCCGCTTCGTCGCCAGAAAAATCTGCCATGACCATCGCGATCTTCAGCATTTGTTCCTGAAATAATGGGACGCCAAGCGTGCGACCGAGCACCGGCTCAAGACGTGGATCGAAATAGGTCACCGGCTCGCGTCCCGCGCGCCGTGCGAGATAAGGATGCACCATGTCGCCCTGGATCGGGCCTGGCCGAATGATTGCCACTTCAATCACGACATCGTAAAAACATTCTGGTTTCATCCGCGGCAACGTGGCCATCTGAGCGCGGCTCTCTATTTGGAAAACGCCGATCGTATCCGCGCGCTGCATGATTTCGAAAGTCGCCGGATCATCTTTAGGAATGTGTGCCAGATCGAGAGGGCGACCGCGTTCCCGGCAAAGCTCCAGGGCGTCCTGCATTACGGACATCATTCCAAGCCCGAGCAGATCAACCTTCACAATGCCCAGATCTTCGCAATCGTCCTTGTCCCATTGCGCAACGACACGGCCCGGCATTGAGGCGTTCTCCAGCGGGACGAACGAGCTAAGTTTATTCTGGCAAATAATCATACCGCCGGAGTGCTGGCCAAGGTGCCGCGGCAAGCCGTAAATGGCGTGATACAGCCGGATGAACGCCGGCATCCGCGGATGATTTTTCGGCAAACCCGCCGCCTCGATTTGCGCTTCCAATTCCATGGTGTGCGGGAAATCGCCGTTTGCGAACAGATGCGAGAAACGATCAATAATGCTTGGAGAAAAATTCAACGCCTTCCCAATCTCGCGCGCGGCGCTGCGGCCGCGGTAACTGATCACGTTCGCTGTCATCGCCGCGCCGTGCTTTCCGTAGCGACGATAAATTTCCTGGATCACCGCTTCGCGGCGGTCGCCGCTGGGGAGATCAAGATCGATGTCCGGCCAGCCTTTACGGCTCTCGTTCAGGAACCGTTCGAAGACGAGATGATTTTCCACCGGATCGACCGGAGTGATTCCCAGGCAATAACACACTGCACTATTGGCGGCGCTGCCGCGTCCCTGGACCATGATGTTGTGTTCGCGACAAAAATTGACGATGTCCCAGACGATCAAGAAATACCCGGGGAACCCGAGCTTCGTGATGAGCGTAAGTTCTTCTTCGATCTGACGTTTTACCTTCGCGCTAATCGCGGCGTACCGCTGTTGCGCGCCGAACCAGACGATGGTGCGCAAAAATGAATCCATTGTGTGACCGACCGGCACGGGATATTCGGGAAATTCATAGCCGAGGTTTTCGAGGGAAAACGTGAGCCGTTCGGCCAGGCGCGATGTGTTTTCAATTGCATCCGGCAAATCGCGAAAGAGTTCGCGCATTTCCCGCTCACTCTTTACATGGCGTTCGGCATTTCTCGTAAGCAATTTTCCTGCGGCATCGAGGTGCGTGTGTTCGCGGATGCAGGTGAAAACATCCAGCACTTCGCGTCCGTATGGTTTCGCATACTGCACGCCGTTCGTCGCGAGCAACGGCAATCGATTCGCGTGCGCAAGATCGATTAGATCGCGGTTAATTTGCTGCTCGCCGCGAATGAAATGCCGCTGGATTTCAACGAAAATATTTTCACGGCCAAAAGTATCAATAAGTAATTTGGCGCGATCTGCGCAATTCTGGGGAGCGCACGCGTCTCGCGTGCTGGCGAGGGCGTCTTCGCCATCGCGAACTTTTTTGGACGCACTAAATCGATTCCGAGTTGTAAATGTTTCGAAAGATTGTTTCGGCGCGACGCCGAAACCAACATCCGGGACGGATGCGCTACCCAGAAATGTCACCAAACCTTGTGCGAACTGAGATAACTCGTCCCATCGCACCGCGCATTGCCCTTTTTCGCTCCGCAAATGCGCCTGGGTCAGCAGTTCGCAGAGATTTTTGTAACCCGCGCGATTTTCGACGAGCACAGGCAAAATGCTGCCGTCTTCCATCGATAATTCGCAGCCGATAATTGGTCGCACGTTGTGTTTGCGTGCGGCGACCGAAAATCGTTGCGCGCCGTAAACGCCGTTGCGATCGCATAACGCCAGCGCGGGCATTTCCAGTTCGGCTGCGACTTCAGCTAATTGCTCCGGGAACGAGCCGCCCCGCAAAAAGCTGAAGGCGCTGCACGCATGAAGTTCGACGTAGGACATGGCACCGTTAAATCGTTAAAGCGTTGAAGCGTAAATTGGAGCTTCCGCCTCTCCTCTTGCGAAGAGGAGAGGGTAGGGTGAGGAGTCCAAACGATTAGTCATAAATTCCATCGATCTCCCATTGGGCTTCGCCTTGGTGGCAGCGCACCACAACGCCATTGTCGATTTGCAAATCCCATTCGGCGCGCGCCCATGCTTTTTCGTCCCACCAATTTCCGGAAATCAAATACGGCCCGCGTTGATTGATGACTTTTCCGGAAATTTCCGCACTGCGAACGTGTGCGAGGGTATCTTCATCCAACAAGAGTGATGCAGACACTGCGGGCCGAAATCTTCGGAACGCAACCCGCTGCAATGTGGCAAGAAGTCCCCTCACCCTGCCCTCTCCCAAACCCACTCCTTCGCCCTCACTGGCGCTTCGCGTCCGTCTCTCCCAGCGGGAGAGAGGGAGAGGCGATCCCTTCTCCCCATGTGGGGGAGAAGGCGAGAATGAGGGGTTATTGGAACTCCACGAAAATGGCTCCATGCGAAATGCATCTGGTCGATGCGTTTCCTCGATGACCGGTGTGCCGACGCGTTCACTTCCAAACAGGGCGGTCAAACGCGCAAGTGTTTCTGAGAGTTGATGCGGATTGCGCAGTGTCGTTTCGAACAATCCAAACTGTTCCTTGGCAGGTTTAATCGGCTGCGCGCTTAGCGCGACAGCAACGATCGGCTGTTCCGATCGAAAATTCTCCAGATGCGTGTGCAGCATTCGGAAGAGAAGATCGACATCATTGGTCGGCTGCGGAATTTTGAAAACCCGCTCGTATGTTTGCTTATTTCCAAACGTGATTTGCAACGTCAGTTCTTTTGCGACGAGATAGATGGCACCCAAACGCACTGCGAGTTGCTCCAAAAAACGCCGGAGCATAAATAGCAGCGGCTCGGCTGTTTCAATTTCGTGCTCGAATTCAAAGCTTTCCTCAAACGACTCCGGCGGTCGGACGAGTTTAAGCACCCGATTGGATTGCCCATTAGCGCGCTCCCACATTCGGATTGCTTCGGGGCCGAGCCGCGCGCCCAGCTGTTCCTTATCAAGCCTCGCCAGTTGGCCAAGTGTGTGGATTCCCCACTTGTGCAGGATCGCGAAGATTTCCTGCACCTCCATTTGCCCTTCCATGCGGGCAATCTACAGCAGACTGCCGAATATGTTCAAGTGAACATTTCAGCTTCCTTGTGAGGCAGACAATCGTATCTGCCCGCCGCAACGCTCGCAGACAGGATTGTCTGCGTCACTTTCTCAAATTATTTCCACCGGGCACTTCGGTAATGCTTGCATGAACGCGCGCCCGTACGGCCTCGTAACAATGCGATTATCGAGGATGACGATGATGCCGCGGTCGCTTTTGGTGCGGATTAAGCGACCGACGCCCTGTCGCAGTTTCAGGATCGCTTCCGGCAACGAATATTCGGTAAACGGATCGCCGCCGCGCTCCTCGATCAACTCTAGTTTCGCTTCGATGAGCGGATGATCGGGCACGGCAAACGGCAGGCGCGTAATGATCACATTCGAAAGCGCTTCGCCCGGGACATCCACGCCGCCCCAAAAACTGTCCGTGCCAAAGAGGACACTGCGCGGCGTTGATTTAAATTGCTCGAGCAGCTTGCTGCGCGGTGCGCCGCCTCCCTGCATCAGAAGGTTCATGCCGTTCTCCACAAAAAATTTCTGCATCGCGCCTGCGACGTGCTGCATGTCGCGGTAATTTGTGAAGAGGACAAAGGCGTGCCCATCGGTCTTTTTGACGAAATGCGCGATCCATCGCTCCAGCTCTTTCTGATATGCGGCGTCGCGCGGGTCGGGCATTTTTTGGACAACGAACATGTTCATTTGCCGCTGAAAATCGAAAGGACTGCCGAGCTGCAATGGCTCGGCCTCCATCGCGCCGATGCGCTCACGAAAATAGACAATGTCCGCGCGGCCTACCGCCAGAGTGGCGCTGGTCATGACGCAACAACAGTTCTCTCGAAAGAGCATTCGCCGCAGCACCGGCGCGAGATCGATGGGCGCAGCGTTGAGAGCGAGGAACCGCTCCGTTTTCCCGGTGCGCTCGATCCAGTAAACGTGCTCCGGCTCGGTTTGCTCCAGAAAAATGGCAATGCCGTCGCGTGCGTCGCGGATGCGCCGGCCGTATTCCTGGAGTTCTGCTTTCAGAATTTCGTCATCGGCGCGTTTTACCACCTCGGCGACGCGCGCCTGGAGCGCTGTCAACCGGCCAGTGATCGTGTCCGAAACAAAATCTACATCCCGAACGCGAAACTCGCGGCCTTTACGAAAATCTGATTTCACCTCAACGGCCGCGAAAAATTTATCAACGTCATCGACCAGCTCCGCCGCGAGTCGGACGCCGACCGTATCGCGCAACACAGTAAACAGCCCTTTGCGCGTGCGCGCGTTGTAGAGGCGCTGGATTGTTGATCGCAATCCATATTGCGAGATGCCGATACCGATCTGCTTCGACGCCACCTGTTCCACCGTGTGCGCTTCATCGAAAATGATAAAGTCATTCGGGAAAAGGAACCCGCTCTCGCGTTCTTGCTGTGCATCTGGCGAGCCGAGCAAGATGAAAAGCAACGTGTGATTCAGCACAATCAGGTCCGCAGCCAGCAGACGTTTGCGCGCCTGCTGATAGAAACAGCGCGGATTTTGGCCGCAGGTTTTCTGGGTGCAGATATGCGCTTCGCTGCAAACTTGCGTCCAGACTTTTGGATTGGGCTCCACTGATAAATCGCTGAGCGACCCATCACGGGTCGTGCTCGCCCATTCGGCCAGGCGCTGCAATTCGCTCGCCTCAGGCCCGGTGAAAAGTTCCTTCGAGCTTTGCAACGCGCGCTCGAGCCGGCGCGGGCAAAGATAATTTTGCCGGCCTTTCATTAACGCGGCGTCGAATTCGACCGGCAGCATTTTTTTCAAAATGGGAATGTCCTTGTGCAGCAGTTGTTCCTGAAGATTGATCGTGTGCGTGGAAACGATCGCCTTTTTGTGCCGCTCGAGTGCGAAGAGGATCGCCGGGGCGAGATAAGCGAGCGATTTGCCCACGCCGGTTCCGGCTTCGATCACCAAATGGCGCTCTTCCTCCAGCGCTTTCGCGACAGCCGCCGCCATCTCCTGCTGTTGTGGGCGGAACTCAAAGTTCCTAGCCTTCGACAGCGGTCCGTTCTCGGAGAAAAACGCACGAACCCGTTCCACAAATTCGCTGCCGATGTTGTTTTTTAGCGCGATCATTTGGAACTAGCCCAGCGTTTTAACCCGTATCTGGTTCGACATCTCACTCCTGTCATGTTGAGCGAAGCGAAACATCTCTGATATTTGTTGGTCGCAGCGCAAATAAACTGATTAGAGATTCCTCGCTTCGCTCGGAATGACAACTACTTGGTTGCCGAAATCGTAATTGTAAATCGCAAACGACGAGCTGAAATTCAAAAATCGCAATGAAACTCCTGGATCGATACGTCATTCGTAATTTCCTGCTGATTTATTTTTACTGCATTGCCGGCTTCATTTCGATCTGGCTCATCTTCGATGTCAGCGACAATATTTCGACCTTTATTGACGAACACGTGGGTCTTCTGCTCGTGATTCGCTATTACGCGACCCAGGTTCCGCAAGTCTTGATCATTTTGCTACCGGTTTCGCTCCTGTTGTCGCTTCTTTTTGCGCTCGGTCGAATGTCGCGGGCGAACGAAATCGTTTCGATGCTCACAGCGGGCGTAAGTCTGCCTCGCGTCTTGCTCCCGTTGATTGGCATGGGGCTGCTCACGGTGGCAGCGAGCATGGCGCTCAACTATTCGCTCGCACCGCATTCAGAACTAGCGCGAAAAACATTTATCGACGAAGCGCAGTCGCGTCCCAGTCGCCAGATCCAGGGACAAATTTTTCGCAATCGAACGGACTCGCGCACCTGGTTCATTCAGAACTTCCTTCCGCGCAGCAGTACATTCAACAACGTGCAAGTGCTGCAACAGGACGCCAACGATAACATCGTAACGAACTACGTTGCGACTCGTGCCTTGTACCGGCCGGAAACAAAAGCCTGGGACTTGGAGAACGTGAAAGTCGTTCACTATGATCCCGCCGGAAATATCGTTGACGAGCAGATTTATCCTTCGCTCGAGATCGAGCACTGGAGCGAAACGCCGTTCCGGCTGGGAAGCGCAAATGAGCGCGCAGAATTCCTGAGCTTGCCGGAGCTGCGGGAGTATCTGCGTTACAATTCCGATTTTCCCGCGACGCTGCTCGCGCCGTTTCGCACTCATTTGCAGTATCGGCTGGCCTTGCCGTTGACGTGCCTCGTAGTGGTATGTATTGCCGCGCCGCTTGGAATTGGCTATTCGCGCCGGGGAGTTCTATCCAGTGTTGCCGCAGCAGTCATCCTGGTTTTCACCATGAACTTTCTAGTCCACCTTTTTCTAGCCTTGGGCGAAGGAGCCCGCGTTCCTGCATGGATCGCTGCTTGGACGCCGAACATTCTTTTCACGGCAATCGGTCTCTACTTGCTCTATCTTCGGGCCTCCAATCGCGAACCGCCCAGCTTTCGTCTTTTCACCGCGCGGCGTATAGTTGCGCGATGAACCCACTGCCGAACGAATGGGCAATTAAGCATCGCGCAGACTCCTGCGCGGTGACACAACGGCCGTTCGTACCCGGCGAATATTTTTATACCCTGCTGTATCACGATACGGATGGTTACCGGCGCGAGGATTTGAGCGAAGAAGCATGGGAAAAGCGAAATGAAAATATTCGGCCGTTTTCATTTTGGAAATCGCGTTACGAACCGTTGCCGTCAAAACCGGCCGAACCGGTGCCCAAAGAAAATGCAGAGCAACTTTTCCGCCGTTTGATGTCGTCGAAGAACCCGCCTGCAAACGCGTGCTACGTCCTAGCCGCGATGCTCGAACGCAAACGCGTCTTAAAACAAGTGAAGACAGAGTCCTACGATGGCGGGAGGCGTGTTCTCATTTACGAACAGGGCACAACCGGCGACGTATTCGTCGTGCCCGATCCGCAATTGCGCCTCGACGAACTGGAAACCGTGCAGAACGAAGTTGTGCAGTTGCTGCAGAACGCAACGCCATGACTACTGAATCTCCACCGCTTAATTACAAGATCGGCAACGAACGCCTGATCAGCGTTACCGAAAAAGCCGCGCGTAAGCTGGCGTCGCTGCTTGAAGAAAAAGGCCAACCCCACGGTGCGTTGCGCCTCAAGGTTGTCGGTGGAGGCTGCTCCGGGCTGCAATACGTCATGGATTTGGTGGAGGGACCGAAGGAGCGGGATATTCTGGTGCCAATACAAAACATTCGGCTGGTTGTCGATCCAAAGAGCGCGCTTTTCGTCAGCGGCTCGGTTCTCGATTACAGCGAAGATCTGCAGCAAGGCGGCTTCAAGGTGACAAATCCCAACGCAGTCGCGCACTGTTCCTGCGGCGAAAGTTTCGCCGTCTAGAAAAGCTGTTCTCGGATAAGCGGTCGTTTTCTCGAGTGGTGTGCCGATTCGTCATTCGTCATTCGTCATTCAGTCACACCTTCATGACCTCAGCTTCTTTGTGCTTGAGATGATCATCGATGGATTTGACGAAGCGATCGGTGAGCTTTTGCACTTCATTCTGAACATCGCGGAAGCCGTCCTCAGTTAGTTCGCCCGTTGCCTTAAGTTTCTTCGCTTCGTCGAGCGCCGCGTGCCGATTCGCGCGCACACGCACACGCGCTTCCTCGGCCATTTTGCCGAGGGAACGGACAAGTTCTTTGCGCCGCTCTTCTGATAGTTCCGGAATCGGCAATCGAATAATTTTGCCGTCAACCGCAGGCGTAATGCCGATCTTTGATTCCTTCAACGCTCTCTCGATGTCCGGCACAGTGCCGGCGTCGAAAGGTTGAACCACAAGCAAACGCGGCTCGGGCGTGGTGATCAAAGCGAGTTGCTTTAATTTCATGTTCGATCCGTAAGCGTGAACATCGACGTTTTCCACAAGCCCGGGCGAAGCTTTCCCAGTGCGCACCGCGGCAAATTCGTGCACCATGTAATCGACGCTTTTCTCCATCGACATCTCGGCCTCGAGAAGAATGTCATCTCTGCTCATGTCGTCTGAATTTTTACGTCCGAAGGGATCTCGTCGCAAACGAGGGTGCCAACTTTGCGTCCCAGCACGGCGTCGCGAATGCTGCCGGGCTTGTACATGTCGAACACGACGATCGGGATCTTGTTGTCCATGCAAAGACTGAACGCCGTCGAATCCATGATTTGCAAACGCTTTGCGAGAGCTTCGCTGAACGTCAACCGATCGAAACGTCGGGCGTCTGGAAACTTCTTCGGGTCGCGATCATAAACGCCGTCGACCTTGGTAGCCTTTAGGATTACGTCCGCGCGAATTTCGCTCGCCCGCAGAGCGGCCGTTGTGTCGGTGGAAAAGTAAGGATTACCAGTGCCGGCGGCGAAAATGACGATGCGCCCCAACTCGAGATGGCGAATGGCGCGGCCGAGGATGAATGGCTCGGCGACATTTCTCATGTCAATCGCGGTTTGTACGCGCGTTTCGACGCCCATGTGGTCAAGCGTGCTGCGCAGCGCGAGCGCGTTGATGACGGTTGCCAGCATTCCCATGTAATCGGCCGTGGTGCGGTCCATCCCGCGCCCCGACGCCGAAAGGCCACGCCAGATGTTTCCGCCCCCCATCACAATGGCTACCTGCACATCCAAGTCGCGCACTTCTTTGATGCGCTCGGCAATCTCGCGAACGACGGTAAGCGAAATATTATCGCGGGCGCCGCGGTCCTGCATCGCCTCACCACTTAGCTTCAGCACGACGCGCTCATAAACTGGTGCTTCCTTCTGCATCCGCGACCATCATCACGCAAACAGGCCGGTTTTGGAAAGCAAAATGGTAACCGCTGTAGCCGCTGCGCTGTGGGCGACACCTTGCGTCAGTCGTAAAGATCCCTCGGCCCTCGCTCCGCACAGCGAAGCGGCTACAGTTTCGTTGCGTGCCCACGCAAAAATTCCGCGGCGCTCATTCTGCGTTTGCCTTCCAATTGCACGTCCCCCAACGAAAGCGCGCCCTTGCCGGCGGCAATGACCAATCGGCCTTGGCTGCGCAGAATTTCGCCTGGCTGGCCGCTGAGATCGACAAGCGTTGCGGAAAAGACTTTCAAGTTTTGTCCGCCGATCTGCGTAAACGCGCCAGGCCACGGATTGAAGCCGCGAATTTTTCGCTCGATTACTTCCGCCGATTCGGACCAATTAATTTTCCCGTGTTCCCGCTTCAGCTTTGGCGCATAAGTCGCAAGCGTATTGTCTTGCGGAGTGCGGGGCGCGATTCCCATGGCGAGCAAGCGCAAAGATTCGAGCAGCGCTTCAGGTGCGATCTGCGCCAACCGATCGTGCAACGCTCCACCCGTATCGTCCGGCAGGATGTCGCCCGGGCGCTGTAACAGGATGTCGCCGGTGTCGAGTCCCTCATCCATGTACATCACGGTAATGCCGGTTCTCTGATCCCCGACCGCAATGGCTGCCTGAATCGGTGCGGCGCCACGCCAGCGCGGCAGAAGCGATGCATGCAGATTCAAGCAGGCAATCTTTGGAATTTCCAGAACGTCGCGTGGCAAGATTTGGCCGTAGGCGATCACAACAATCACATCAGGTGTTTGTGCGCGAATCTCTTCAATTGTGTTTGGATCTTTGATTCGCGGTGGTTGCAAGATCGGCGCGCCCGGCGGTCGCCCCCTACCAATCAACACTTTCTTGATCGGCGGCGGCTCGATTTGCTGAGTGCGCCCGACCGGCTTGTCCGGCTGCGTCACAACTCCGACGACGTCGTGTTCTGATTTCAACAAAGCTTCCAGCGTCGGCACGCCGATCTCGCCAGTGCCGATGAAAACGATGCGCATGCCGAACTACTGCGTCAGTTGATGCACGGTCCGACGACGCGGGCGTCGCCGCGATACAGCCTGCGCGAGCATTTTCTCTCCAGCGGTGACCTCACGCCGGCCTACCGACGATCCGCACCCGGTGCAGAGATAATCGAAGATTTCCCGGTCAGGTAGAACTAGCAGCAGCCGCTCGCGCACCGGCATCGCGGCTTTGCATTTTTCGCAGTAGAGACTGGAGGCAGTGAAATTTTCAAACTGCTGCTGGTTCATACACGCCGTCGTTCACGCTCTGTAGAATCTCGAGCAGAACTTTGGCGGGCGGCTGAGTTGCGTCAACCACCGTAACCAGCTCTTGCGGGTAATATGAGAGCACTGGCCTTGATTCCTTCTCGTAGATATCGAGACGCCGCTGGATGACTTGTTCGTTCGCGTCGTCGAGGCGGTTTTCCTTTAAAGCCCGCTTCTTGAGCCGGTAAAAGAGCGTCTCGCGATCGGGGCACGCGAGATGAAACAGCTTTTTTACGTCGATCATTTCATCCATGATTTTGGCCTGGCCAAGGTTTCGCGGAATCCCGTCGAGCACGAGCGTGTCAATGTCCGGCTTGAACTTGTGCGCTTCCACGGCTGCATCGATTGCCTGTCGCCACAGCTCCACTGTGATGTCGTCTGGAACGAGCTGC